>NZ_DICC01000077.1:0-6247 GCF_002415215.1 Empedobacter sp. UBA5036 | reverse complement strand
ATCTAAAGGAACTCGTTTCAGTATGACATCTAGTTAATATTTAAAATATTCTAAATAATCAATAATCAAACAAAATCAACCCTTTAAAAATTTCGTCAACTTACAGAAAATTCGTAATTTTGCATCCTAGTACAAATTCTAAAAGTAAGATGATAAACATTTCTCTTCCAGATGGAAGTGTAAGACAGTATGAGAGTGGCGTAACTCCTATGGACGTGGCGCTAAGCATTAGTGAAGGTTTAGCACGTAATGTAATTTCGGCTATAGTAAACGATCAACAAGTTGAAACAACAACCCCAATCACCACAGATGCAACGATCAAATTGTTAACCTGGAATGATGAAATGGGTAAAAAAGCTTTTTGGCATTCATCTGCTCACTTATTAGCGCAAGCTATTTTAGAGTTTTATCCAAATGCTAAATTAACTATTGGACCTGCGATTGACAAAGGTTTCTATTACGATGTTGATTTTGGTGAGGATAAATTTACAGAAGCTGATTTTGCGAAAGTAGAAAAAGCAATGTTAGAGAATGCAAAGAAAAAAGCTGAATTCAAATTATATTCAGTTTCAAAAGCAGAAGCATTAGAGACATACAAAGACAATGAATACAAAACAGAATTAATCTCTAATCTACAAGATGGAGATATTACATTCTGTACACACGATAATTTTACAGATTTATGTCGTGGTGGACACATTCCAAACACTGGAATTGTGAAAGCTGCAAAAATCTTGAATGTTGCGGGAGCTTATTGGCGTGGAGATGAGAAAAACAAGATGTTGACTCGTGTTTATGGTATTACATTCACAAAACAAAAAGATTTAACAGAATATCTTGAGTTATTAGAAGAAGCAAAAAAACGTGATCACCGTAAATTAGGGAAAGAATTAGGTTTATTTGCTTTCTCTGAAAAAGTTGGTGCAGGTTTACCACTTTGGTTACCAAAAGGAGCTGCTTTGAGAAGAAAATTAGAAAACTTCTTATTGAAAGAGCAACAAAAAATGGGTTACGAAATGGTAATTTCTCCACACATTGGTCAAAAAGAATTGTATGTAACTTCTGGTCACTATGCAAAATATGGTGCAGATAGTTTTCAGCCAATTAAAACGCCAAACGAAGGAGAAGAATTCTTGTTAAAACCAATGAACTGTCCACATCATTGTGAGATTTACAAAACATCTCAATGGTCGTACCGCGATTTACCAAAACGTTATGCAGAGTTTGGTACAGTTTATCGTTACGAACAATCAGGAGAATTACACGGTTTAACGCGTGTTCGTGGATTTACTCAAGATGATGCTCACTTATTCTGTACACCAGATCAATTATTAGAAGAATTCAAAAAAGTAATTGATTTAGTATTATATGTATTTACAAATCTTGGATTTGATAATTATTCGGCTCAAATCTCATTAAGAGATCCAGAGAATAAAGAAAAATACATCGGATCTGACGAAAACTGGGAAAAAGCTGAACAAGCAATTATCACAGCATCAGCAGAAAAAGGTTTACCAACAGTTTTAGAATATGGCGAAGCTGCATTCTATGGACCTAAGTTAGACTTTATGGTGAAAGATGCATTAGGACGTCAATGGCAATTAGGAACAATCCAAGTGGATTATAATTTACCAGATCGTTTTGATTTAACTTACACTGGAGCAGACAACGAAAAACACAGACCAGTAATGATTCACCGTGCGCCATTCGGCTCTATGGAACGTTTCATTGCCATTTTGTTAGAAAATACAGCAGGGAATTTACCACTTTGGTTAACACCAGATTTATTCACAATTTTACCAATTAGCGAAAAATATGTGGAATATGGAGAAAAAGTATTAAATTTGCTGGCCGAAGAAGAAATTAACGGACTGATTGACAGTAGAAACGAGAAAACTGGTAAAAAAATCCGTGATGCCGAAATCGGTAAAATTCCTTTCATGTTAATCATCGGTGAAAAAGAAGCAGAAAACGGTACAGTTTCTGTAAGAAGACACGGAGAAGGTGATTTAGGAGAGATGACGATTCAAGCGTTTATCGACTTCATGAAAGAACAAATCAAATTAAAATAATTTAAAACAGAATAACTATCGCAATTAGAAGAAAAGGCGGCAGAGGTCCAGCCAGAGTAATTAAGGAAGATCAACACAAGATCAATGATAAGATTGACGCGAAAGAAGTACGCGTTGTTGGAGAAGGTATAGAACCTGGTGTATATCCAATAGCTAAAGCTTTAGAACTTGCAGAAGAACAAGGTTTAGATTTGGTAATGATCAGTGAAAAAGCCATTCCACCTGTTTGTCGTGTCGTAGAGTACAAAAAATTCTTATACGAACAAAAGAAAAAAGAAAAAGAACTTAAAGCTAAACAGCAGAAAGTTGTCGTGAAAGAAATTCGTTTCGGTCCTCAAACAGATGATCATGATTACGAATTCAAAAGACGTCACGCAAGATCTTTCTTAGAAGAAGGTTCAAAATTGAAAGCGTATGTTTTCTTCAAAGGACGTTCTATTATCTTTAAAGATCAAGGAGAAATCTTATTGTTACGTTTAGCTCAAGAATTGGAAGATGTTGGAAAAGTAGAACAAATGCCAAAACTTGAAGGTAAAAGAATGATTATGATGATGGGACCTAAGAAATAATTAGGTTCTTATCATCTTACAAAAAATAAAAAACGTTTTAATTTTAAATATTTGTAATCATGCCAAAATTAAAAACAAAATCTGGAGCGAAAAAACGTTTCAAATTAACAGGAACAGGTAAAATTAAAAGAAAACACGCTTTTAAAAGCCACATCCTAACAAAAAAAGAGACTAAACAAAAGAGAAATTTAACTCAAACTGGTTTAGTTGATCAAGCTGATGTTCATTCAGTAAAACAACAATTAAGATTAAAATAAGAACGTGTTCTTATTTGGTTTATTAATTCATTATTAACCCTGTCGATGGGCCTTAAAGCAGAGCAATCTCGCCCACTACAAAAAAATTAAAAATTATGCCAAGATCAGTAAACGCAGTTGCGTCAAGAGCTAGAAGAAAAAGAGTTTTAAAACTTGCAAAAGGATATTACGGAAGAAGAAAAAACGTTTGGACTGTTGCTAAAAATGCAGTAGAAAAAGGTTTAGTATACGCTTACCGCGATAGACGTCAAAAGAAAAGAAATTTCCGTGCGTTATGGATTCAAAGAATTAACGCTGGAGCAAGATTACACGGATTGTCTTACTCTAAATTTATGGGAGCTATCCACAAAGCTGGAATTGAATTAAATCGTAAAGTTTTAGCTGACTTAGCGATGAACAATCCAGAAGCTTTCAAAGCAATCGTAGAAAAAGTAAAATAATTTTTTTAAACAATATTAAAACGTTTTAAAACTTGGCTATTTAGTCAAGTTTTTTTTTTGCTTAAATTTGAATGAATGTCATTCTAGACTTATTTGGAATCTCATCATAAATGTTATTTAAAAACCCAACTCAAATGAATCAACAAAAAGATTTATTTCTAAGAATTTGGCCATTTTTTGTCGTTTTTTTTATCTACAATTTTGCTGCAATTGCTATGACGCAATATTATGGTCGCGACGAATTACATCTGCATTTCAATCAATACAGCAATCATTATCTCGATAAACTCTTTGTTTTTTATACCGATTTCGGAACCTATTATTTATTTTTTATACTTCTTGGTTATCTATTTTGGAAAACAACTCGAAGATATTTTTATTATTTATTAGTTTCTGGAGCAGTTGCAACAACAATTAGTGTTTTCTTTAAGAATGTCTATTTCGAACAAGTTTTACGTCCTGGATATTATTTTACACAGAAAAAAATAGACATTATTCTAGTCAAAGATTATGCGATACAAATGGCTTCAACTTTTCCTTCAGGACATTCATTAACAGCTGCAATAATTTCGATGACTTTATGTTTATTAACCAAAAACAGATGGTTACAATTATTTTTTGCACTTCATTTTCCAAGTATCGCAATTAGTAGAATCTACTTATCGCGCCATTTTGCGATTGATACCGTTGGTGGTTCGTTTATTGGTTTTTTTATATTTATCTTTATGTATTACATCATCAACCAATCTAATAAACCAAAATTAGATCAAAAATTTATTAACAATGGAGATTCAAAATAAACTTAAAATATCATTAATACAATACGATATAATCTGGGAAGATGCAAAAGCTAATCACGCTTATTTAAATGAATTATTAGCCAATCATCAAACTGATATTATATTGTTACCAGAAATGTTTGCTTCGGGATTTTCGATGAATGTAGAAAAAATTGGTCAAAAACCTTTTGGAGAAACCTTCGAATGGATGCAACACAAAGCCAAAGAATTGAATTCTGTGATTGCTGGAAGCATTTCTACACATGAAAACGATAAATACTATAACCGATTTTATTTCATCTGTCCAAGCGGCTCTATTTATATTTACGATAAGAAACATTTGTTCAGTTACGGAAAAGAAGCTGGGGTATATTCTGCAGGAGATAAAATTGTAACGATAGATTATAAAGGATGGCAAATTCGTCCTATTGTTTGCTACGATTTACGATTTCCAGTTTGGATTCGCAATACTGAGGAAAATCCCTACGATTTGATACTTTGTAACGCTAGTTGGCCAAAAGCACGTCGAGAAGCTTGGATTTCACTCCTAAAAGCTCGAGCAATCGAAAATATGGCTTTTATTGCTGGTGTAAATAGAATTGGCGTAGATGGCTATAATCTCGAGTATCAAGGCGATTCGCATTTATTTGATACATTGGGACAAGATTTGGAAACAATTAACAATCATCCCGAAATTTTACAGTTCGAAATTGATAAAGAAGAACAAGATAAAACTCGAAAGCATTTCAATTTTCTAAATGATCGCGATTCATTTTATTTTGGATAAATACAAGCTCAACTTTGGTTGGGCTTTTTTTTGTATGTGTAATTCTTTTTTATTCATATATTTATGGATAATGAATATGAATGGATAACACTTGTAAAAGCATCTATGAAAGCTACTACAATTGATATTTCGATAATAATTAATTATGAAAAAGATATTTATATTTCTATTCTTTATATTATTGGTACTTTCTGCAACTTATACTTTATATTTAGTTCGTAAGACTTTTAATAATTATCAATTTGAATCTTATAATGAACTTTATTATAAAGTTCCACCTGTAAATAATGCACAATTTAAATCGTTAAAATCTTTTAATTCTCATTTGTTTTCAATTGTTGACGATAAAAACTTAAAGAATATTACAGTAAATTTCGATTCCAAATCAAATAAAGTAAGGCAAGTAAATTTAAATTACACATACAATCCTGAAACAATTGATGATAAAATAAAATCAATCATTAGGATATATAACTTAGGAGAAATTATCGAAATTAATAAAAGAATGATGAAAAAAATATCATTTTTTCGGAGTCCTGATGTATATAATTTTGAAAATACTAAATATGAAGAAATGTACTTTCCAGATGATTTCTTTATACATAAACCCATTGTAAATTATAATATAAAAGGAAATCCCATCGATTCAATTATAAATGATAGAATAAAGCTTTATGCTTTAAAAGGTATGGTTGAGCTAGATATTAACAATGATTATAAACCTGATTTATTAATTGAATCAAAAAACGAAAAATCTTATATGATTACTGGTTTTGTTGAGATAGACAAGAACCTATTTTTCCTATATTATTTAGATAATGATTCTATTAAAAAAATAAATGATCTATATAAATTAATAAATTTCAAATAATTTATAGTGCCTAACAAAAATTAATTTGGGCGTTCCCTTCGGTCGGACTATCCGTTCCAATCTTTTGTAGAAGAAGATTCAATTTCAAGTAAGAAAGTTCCAATTCCTACAAAAGGATTTTTACTACTATCCCTAACGCGGGTTATAAGTTCTGAGTTTTGAGTGATAAGTTATAAGACATAAGACTTAAAGGAATAGGAATAGAAGTTAAACTATCCCCTTGAGGAGATTATAGGGCTGTTTTCGAGTTATGAGTTGTAAGTTCTGAGTTAGTTGTAAAAAGGAAGCTTCCTTTTTATCAAGAAGAAGCTTCTTGTTGACTAATTAGAAGCCTCTTATTTACTGATTGGAAGCTTCTTGTTTTATAAAACATAGTCTGGAGATGCGTAAAGCTTAAAACGTTCAGTCTAAAGCGCGACGTATACCCACAAAAAAAGCCTCAAGTTGTTCACTTGAGGCTTTTAATAAAAAC
>NZ_DICC01000038.1:0-26187 GCF_002415215.1 Empedobacter sp. UBA5036 | reverse complement strand
CATTAGTTTTCTGAACCCGCGAAATACTAAAAGATGAGAAAAATTGCACCGTTTATACAAACGCTCATTTGCTACCTATTTATTGTTTTGTTTATTTATGCAGCGGTGAGTAAACTGATGGATTTTGAAACTTTTCAAACTCAGTTAGGACAATCGCCCTTATTAGCAAGTTATGCGATTCCTATATCGTATGGAATTATTGCTATAGAACTTGTAACAGCAGTTTTCTTGATGTTTGAGCGAACTAGAAAATTAGCCTTACAAATTTCACTTTTTTTAATGGTGATGTTCACTACTTATATTGTCATTATTCTACATTTCACGGCGTTTACTCCTTGTTCTTGTGGTGGAGTTTTAGAAAAGATGGGATGGACGGAACATTTGATTTTTAATATCGTATTTGTATGTTTGGCTCTAATTGGCATTAGAATAGCAAAATCCTCTCAAACATGGAGAGGCTATATAATTGAACAAACTACTCTTACAATAATCGGAGTTGTTAGTGTAACCATTATATACGGTTTATCTGAAAAAAAATCTCAATATAATAATGCTTTTACACGTAAATACATTCCGCATTTTGCAGAAAAACTAACTACACTCAATCTAGAATCCACAGGATATTATATAGCAGGTATTGATAGTTGCTATGCTTATTTAGCTCATCCTAATGCTCCTTTATTTCTTAGAACTTATGATTATCATACACAAAATGTGACTAATAATCGGATCAAAATAAAAAATGAGCTACTCCCTTATAAACGAATAATAACATACGTTAACTCCCCTTATTTCTACTTAGGGGATGGAACAGTAGGAATTATAGAAAAAGGAATATTATATGATTACACGACTTCTCTTGAAACTATTGATAATGCTTATTACAATCAATATGTTCCTGGAAAAGATGATCATTTTGGTCTTTCTGTAACAAGTCAAAAAACTAAACAAACAGCACTCGCTATATTGTATAAAACAGTGGATGGATTTCAACTAAAAATAAACGATACAACTCTAAAAAGCCAACAAAATGGAGCATTTGATTTGGATGGATTACTCATTTGGAATGAACAACATCAGATTTTTTTATATGTCTATTATTATAAAAATGAAATTATCATCCTTGATTCTATGATGAATGAAAAAAATGTTATGAAAAGCATCGATTCTTTAAATGAACCAGAACTTGATGTTGCTTTTTATAAAAAAGACCAAAACTATCGATTAGGTCCAAAGACAATTCGAGTGAATGAAACGATAGCTACCTATGGTGATTATCTCTACATCCACAGCAAACGACTGGGAAATTTTGAAGAAGAACACCAAAGTGCAAGCATCATAGATGTATATGATCTCGTAAACAACCATTATCTCCACAGTTTTTACCTCTATCATAAACCTAAACAACAACTTAGGGATTTTAAAATATACCAAAACTCTGTTTTCGCTGTAATTGATGATGAAATCTATCGTTACCAATTAAAAAAATAAATCGTTGCGCAACGCAGGGGAAGACTGAAAACCTGTATAATAGAGTAAGTCACCACATTAAAATTATACAAAATGAAAACAAATTTTCTAAGAAAAACGCTACCAATTGGGGTAGGAATGATGGCTGTTGCTTTTGCATTTGCCACTGAAGGGAAATCTTCTAACGAATCTACAGGGTATGCAACTGCATATATTTACAATGATTTAGAAGAATGTGAACAGGTAGATGCCACTTGCAATAACATAGGAACTGTAAGTTGTACAATTGGTTCTCAAGAAGTATTTGAATTTAAAAATGGTACTCAATGTAGTCAAAACTTGATGCATTGGCAACCATAATTTAAAGGAAAGGAGCGTAATAGCTCCTTTCTCTTATTTTAAATATGTATTAAACCAACTTAAGATTGAATTATATAACATTTCTTGATTCTCTTTACGAGTTAAATAATGACCATCGTTATTAAATAAAATCAATTTACCTTCTTTATTTAATTTTTTCATTGCCATATACATATATATGCTTTGATACCAATTTATATTATAATCAGATTTACCAGCCCACAACAATAAAGGTGTTTTCATGTTTTCCACCTGATAGAAAGGTGAGTTTCTTATATAGTTATTTTTATCCGTATAATAACTATCTTTCATTCGAAACTGCTGACTTTCTAACCTCCATGCTTGCTCTCTAAACCAACCTTCCCATTGTACATCATGCGACCAAGAAACCAAATCCATCACGCCAGAACCCGCTACAATTGCCTTAAACAAATTGGAATGCGTTGCTATAAATGCCGCTTCATAACCACCAAACGAATGCCCTATTAGTCCTAATCTATTCTTATCAATATAAGATCGACTTGCTAGTTCTTCTACACTATTTTCTATATTCACGACAATTGATTCACCTAAATTTCCTATTTGATAATCTAAATTGGGTAAAAAAACAAAATACCCATCCAATATATAATTAAGAATGTTAAAACCGTCCTCCGTATGTTTTGTTGGACTTGCAAACTGATTTACTTTATACGTCATATTCTCGTATATATAGTAAATAACAGGATATTGCTTGGTAGGATTAAAATTAGTTGGGTAAAGTAAAATCCCTTTCGATTTGTTTCCTTTTATGTTCTTGTATTCTATACTTTCACTTATACCTAAATCTAACTTTGCCAAATCGGGGTTACTTTGATATACTATCTTTCTTTTTTTCGTAGCCAAATCTATACGTTCGATAACTGGAGATAAGTTATACCTAAACTTCTTAAAAAAACACGTTCGTTTGTTAATGCATACAGTATTTTCAATTGTATAGGATTCTAAGACAATTGGCACAATTTTACCTTTTTCAAAAAAAGCAAAACCATTTTGCTCATCTTTGGTCGATAGATCTAACATCAACTTTTGATTGATATCAATGTGAGAGGTATTTTTTCGTTCTTTTTTATTAAATCTATAACTTATATCCCCATTAGTAGCTGTTAACCTTTTAGCAGTACCATTTTTTATATCATACATCCAAATATCAAACTCATCATACACAAACACTTCATTTTCATTTATAGACCACCCTTCTACTCCATATGGTGTTGGATGTTTATAATACATATCGTTTGTTTTATATAAAGAATAATTTGATGGTATGGTGATATCAAAGTACTTATCATTTTCTGTATCATATCCCCACCATTTTTTATCTTTAAAATACATGATATATTTTCCACTCGGCGAAAACGAAAGATAGTCGTAAGAAAAATAATGTGCAGGAACAATTAACTTCTCTTCTCCTTTTTCATAATTTTTTAGGTATAAATCGGCAACAGTATATTGTTCTGTAGAAGGTTCATTTTCTAAAAAGTCATACGCTAATGCATAATTAAAATTAGGTTTAATGATAACAGCATTCAATTTATTTGAAGTAATGATAGAAAATTCATTCGTTTTTGTATCCCATCTTATGCTCTGTTTATTCAAAACATATTCTTCAGCAACAGCTTTTCTAGGTGCGATTAAAGCATCTTGGGTATCCCAAATACTGTAATTATCATTTTTACTCTTTACGATATCTACATTAAAAAAGACTATTCCGTTACGATCACTAGTAGTATCAAAACCATTTATTTTACGAACTACCTCATCAGAAAATAATGTTTTACAAGCCAAAGATTTTACCTCCTTATTTTGGGTATTAATCGTGTAAAGTATCCCTCCGTCAACCGTGTTTTCTAGTAGAAGTATACTTTTTTGATCGCTTTGCCATCCTAATATCTTTACTTCATTTTTTGGGCTTATAAAGAGAGACTGCTGATTTTCTGAACCCGATTTCCATTTTTTTAATGTTTTAGTATTAGAATCCGTATTTGATGTTAGAAAAATTAAATCATCTTTGACGGGATGCCACTGGTAGTTTTCTACATCGTGTATCGTATATGACTTGTTACTCTTCAAATCAAGTAACTGTAAATCTTTTTTCTCTTTTTCGCCCTTTCTTAGGTATGAAATTATCGTTTGATCATGATTTGTAAAATATCTTTTATGTAGTACCTCAACTTGCAAGATTGTTTTTAATGTTTTTAAATCAATTAGATGCAAATTTGATTTATCATCAACAAAAGATAGTATATCATTATTTTTCAAAAATTTCAAAAGAATGATTGAACCCAATTCTTTTCTAACACCTGATTCTGTCTGTATAAGTATAACATTATTTTTATCTTGCATATCATTTACAACAACCCACTTTCCATCGCTACTTACGTCTGTAAATAAAGTATGTTTTGTCCAATTCGAAGTTTTTTGAATCTCTTGCGCTTTTGAAAAGTATCCCAAACAGACAAACAGTATAACTAGTATTGAATTGACATATTTAATAGCCATCGTTTTGAGGATTTAGATTAGGATTAATCAATAATTCGTTTTCTGGAATTGGTAAAATTAAATCTCTTGGTTTCCAATTTGATTTTATAGGTTTTAGAGTTTCCTCGGCTATTTTCCAACGTTTCAAATCAAACCATCTGTTTCCATGTTCTGTAAACAATTCTAGTTTTCTTTGAAGTATAAGTTCTTTTTGAATCTCATTTGGATTAGAAGAATTAAACTGATTTAACCCTGCTTTCTCTCGAATGATATTAATTTCTTTTACTGCCAATGCCAATTCATTTGTATGTAAATAAGCTTCTGCTCTCATCAAGATTATTTCTGACAAACCAAATACAATAGAAAACTCTTTGCTTGAACCTGTATTTGCATTTTCTTTATATTTATACGGTATATACCAAGATTGTGTATTTGTTGTATTGCTTACTTTCTTTGTCCAAAATTGTAACCTTTTATCGAGTGGATTAAACAGGTTTATAAAATCTTGTCGTAAAGCTACCCGAGTTGGAGGTCCGCTATTAATAATAAAATATGATCCTTCTAACGTATTTTCACCATTTATGGTCGATGAAAATTGAAATATTGTAGACTTGCTTTCTTTTTTATATTGATTTTCTATTGGTTGTTGAAATGAAAAGTTCTGATTTTGAACAATTCCTTGCGATTCACTCACTACTTTATCCCATTTTTCTTGGTATAAGTACACCTTACTTAATAGGGCTGACACTGCATATATAGTTGCTCTGTTACTCGCAGTAGACGCCACATTATTTACCAATAAACCTTTTGCTTGGAGCAAATCTTTTTCGATATTATCGTAAACAATCTTTATTTCATCACGGTAAACATATCGATTGATTTGATAATTAGATGTAGTGATATAGGGTATTTTACCATATACATTCATCAAATTAAAATGCGTAAATGCTCTAATAAACAACACTTCTGCTATCAATTTATTTTTTAACTCAAGGGATAAATTCGTTGAATTATTTAATGCCTCTATAGCTAAATTTGTTTCATAAATAATTCTATAATTATTTGCCCATATAGACGTTACAAGTGTATTAGAAGGCAATAATTGATGGGAATGAAACATTGAAAGGTTATTGCTCGTAGAACCATAAAAATCAAGTTCATCTGCATACAAACTAAATAATACGCTTGATCCATTTGTACTTCCCGACAACAAACCATCATTTTTCATGTCTTTGTAAATACTCGCAACTGCTGCATTAGCAGTTTGCTCGTTGTTGTAAACCTTTTCAATTTTTATTTCTCCCTTAGGATCATCAGTTTCAATCCAATCATTACAAGCAGCCAATGTGAATATGGCATTCAATAGGATGAATCTATTCATCACATATATTGTTCTATTATTCTTCATGGTTTCAATTTTTTAAAATGAGATAGTTGTTCCAAATGCGATACGTTTTAATGGAGGTAAAAAATCTTCAATTTGTTCGGGATCGCCTCCTTTATAATTCGTAAGCGTTAGCAGATTAAAACCTTGTGCATATAAAGCGACTTTATAATTTTTCTTAAGAGGAACATTGTAGTTTATCGAGAGTGATTTTAACCTCACAAAAGAAGCATCACTTACAACTCCAGTACTTGTATAAAAATAATTTTGAGCAACAACAGCATTTGTATTAGAGCCTGTTGTATAAATTTGCGTACGTCCTTCATCTAGAACCGATGTAGGTTGATTAAAGAATGTACCTGCTGCATTTAACGTATGCAGTTCGTTGTAGGCTTTCTTTTTCGAGAATTGAAAAAGTACCTCAAGATTCCAATTGTTATAACGAATGGTATTTCCTAAACTTCCGTACCATTTGGGATTGAAATCCGTATATATTCTACGATCATCGGCACTACTTATTTTTCCATCATTGTTATAATCCTCGAACATATAAGTTCCATTTACAGGGTTTATCCCTATATAATTGTATAGCTTTGTGATATTTATAGATTGCCCAATAACATATTGATTGCTATAACTGGATTGAGCTAGATTTTCGAACGCTTTTAATTTATTCTTTGGAAATGTAATTAAAAAGGATGTTTCCCATTGCCATTTATCTTTCTTAATATTGGTTGAATGGATCGCAATTTCTAATCCTTTATTAACCACTACTGCATCCAAATTTGCTTGAATTGTTTTAAACCCTGTTGTAGCAGGTAACGAATAGCCTATTAGCTGATTATTGGATTGATTGTGGTAATAGTTTACTTCAAGATTTAATCTATTTTTCAGAAAAGCCAATTCTATTGCTCCTTCTATCTTTCGATTTTTTTCCCATGAAAAATTCGGATTATGTAAACGAGAAGGTGTTAAATAAGTTGTTCCATCATAACCATCTTGTTTTATAGAATATGTACTCAAATACTGATAATCCCCTATTTGATCGTTTCCAGTAATTCCATAACTCCCTCTCAATTTTCCGAAACTCAACCACGATTGATCACTCAAAAAATGTTCTTTCGAAAAAATCCAAGCAGCGCCTATTGCACCAAAATTCGCTAGTTTATTGGCTTCTCCAAATCGACTTGATCCATCTCTTCTTGCTGTAAGATTAAGAATATATTTTTGATACAAACTGTAATTAAATCGTCCATAGATCGCATTGTATTTATACTGTGAAGAAATATCTTGCAGAAATTGAAATGTTTTTGCTGCGCTCCTCACATTCATTAGTGCATTATCTGCGAAGCCAACTCCTCTTGTAACCAACTGATTTTGTTCGTTCATCATAAAAGTTGCTCCTACATTCAAGGTAATTTCACTATTTGTCCAACTAAGATGATAATCCAATTGCGGTTCTATTGACCATACTTCTTTTTCATTCTCATTCATTATGACACTACTATCAGCACTTGTATTACCATACACAGGATTTCTTACTGTATGTGGATTGAAACTTTTATCTTTTAAAATTGAATGATTGTAACCTAAATTCGTTTTAAATGTTAATTGATCCGTTAAAGCATAGCTCATATTAAAGCTGGTATTCAACACATTTGCATGACTACGATAGGTACTATAAGTAGATGCTATAGGGTTTGTCCATGTATTATTTTCCCAATTTAGATTTCCATTTTCATCGAATAAAGCGGGTGCATTGGGAGCTAATTTTTTAGCTGTACGCGCTAAGTTTTCTATTGGTAATACATTGTTATCATCTCCATAAATTAGGACAGTACCTACTTTAAATCTATTGTTTTTAGAAGAATGATTAAGATTGACAAAGGCATTCAGTTTTTTATAGCTATAATCCCCATATAAAACAGAAGTTTCTTTCATAAAATTGGTGCCAATCATAAAACTTGTTTGCTCATCACCACCCATAATATTTAGTCTTGTATTATTGGTTGTACCAGTATTCCCTATTAGTACTTTTTGCCAATCGGTGTATCGCGTTTGATCCCATGCTCCATTAATATCATACGCATTTGTTGGGTAGTTTGTAATCCCATCATTTGCAAATGCTTTCTTTCGCATCATGAGGTATTGTTCTGTATTTAGAAGATTTACTTTTTTTGTAATGGAATTGACACTAATTGAAGAATCTATATTAAATGTAGTTTTTCTCTTTTGTCCCTTTTTAGTCGTTATCAAAATCACCCCATTTGCACCACGCGAACCATAAATAGCAGTAGCATCCGCGTCTTTTAAAACTTCAATCTTCTCTATTGATTTTGGATCGATAGAATTTAACGGATTAATGTTTGAATTGGGCATTACGGTATTGGAGATACTGGTGTAAGACATAGAATTCATATCAAACGGAACCCCATCTATTATAAACAATGGATCATTCCCCGCACTTATACTATTCTGTCCTCTTAACCGAATGGTATAACCACCACCTGCTGTTCCTGTAGTTGGCGTAATTTCTAAACCTGCAACTCTACCCTGCAAGGCATCTAACACATTATTCACAGGCTGATTCTCAATTTCTTTAGCCGTTACACGTGCAATTGACCCCGTTCGTTCTTTGTCTTTTACGGAGTAGTATCCTGCATTGATCACCACATCTTTCAGCTGAATCCCGTTGTCTTCTTTTGTGAAACGTACATTGATCACACTTCTATTCAACACTGCTTCTTCTCGAATAGGGAAATCCAATTGCTCAAAAATTAATTTAGCATCATCCTGTTGTAAAGTCAACGAATAGTTTCCATTATCATCGGTAAAGGTGGAATTATCGGTTCCCTCCTCTTTTACCATTACGCCCACCAGTGGGACTTGTAGTTCTTTTACCGTTCCAGTCACGGTTTTTCCTGTTTGTGCCAACATAGGTGTTGCACAAAACAATCCCAATAGCACACTTATTATATGCCTATTGAGTTTGAAGTAAAATTTTTTCATAATTTTACAATAGTTTTTTAAAATTCAACATTAGTTTTAAAAGCCACTCCTTTTCCTGTACATCGCGCCAACTTTGTTTTAGGGAAAGGAGGTTTTATTTTTTTTACGTTATAAGTTATTTTTTAACCACAATAGAAACATAGGTTTTTATCTTTTTTTATTTTAGAGATTCCATAGTTCAGTAAACAGAAACATAGCGAGCTGCTAACTATGTTTAATAGATTTATCTTCTCTATTGCTCTTTATTTTTCATCATTCAGTTCTATGTATCTATGTGGTGAATATTATTTTCTACCATTCTAAACATGGGCACTGAGGCACTCGAAGTGCAGAATCTTTCTATTTTTTTTCTTCTAACTTTTACCTTAATGCAAAGTCTGTGCTAACAGAGTATGTGATTACAAAACATCAAGTCTTTGATTTTCGACGGTCAAAATAAGTTTCAGCCATTCAATGTTTTAAATCATTTGCTACACAAACAGTAAAACATTTTAACCATTCTCTTCAACTTTTTGACACTCGCCTCCAAATCATATGACATTTTTTTTCATCCTTTTTCAATATTCAAATCCACTTTTAACAACAAATTTCAAAACCGTCATTGCTGAAAAGTCGAGCGTCAATTCGGCGTAGTGAGAGTTAAAAATGATTTACTGTTCGCATTTCATATGCGAATGATTTAAAGCATTTAGCGAATAGCCGTTATTGACCGACTTGTAAGCACGGACTTGATTTTTTTTGATTCGTTTTTTTTATCAAGAAAAAAAATGAATAATCTTAATCATTCTCTTCAACTTTTTGACACTCGCCTCCAAATCATATGACGTTTTCTTCATTCTTTTTCAATACTCAAATTCGTTGTCATTTTTAAAAACGGATTTTGTCATTCTGGGCTTGTCTCAGAATCGCATCCTTTATAAATCCCCCGATATAGACAAGTTTTAAAAATTACATTAATAAATGAAAAAAATTAACACTAATACATTTTATGAAGATCATTTATACTCTTTGTGTTGTCTTCGGGGGATAGAGTGTGAATCTGTTTACTCTTTCATGATTTTACATACGTTTTTTAATTCAACATTAGTTTTAAAAGCCACTCCTTTTCCTGTACATCGCGCCAACTTTGTTTTTGGGAAAGGGGTTTTGTTTTTACGGTTTATGTGATACGCTTAACGTTTTACGTGTTTTTTATCAATTCTATCTTTAACCACAATAGAAGCATAGGTTTTTGTTATGTTTTACGCTTAACGTTTTATAGATTTTGTCATTCTGAGCCTCTTAAGAATCTCTTCTTTTCATTTTTGTCTTGACACAAAAACGAAACAAAAAAGTCAAGTCTTTGATTTTCGACGGTCAAAATAAGTTTCAGCCATTCAATGTTTTAAATCATTTGCTACGCAAACAGTAAAACATTTTAACCATTCTCTTCAACTTTTTGACACTCGCCTCCAAATCATATGACGTTTTCTTCATTCTTTTTCAATACTCAAATTCGTTGTCATTTTTAAAAACGGATTTTGTCATTCTGGGCTTGTCTCAGAATCGCATCCTTTATAAATCCCCCGATATTGACAAGTTTTAAAAATTACATTAATAAATGAAAAAAATTAACACTAATACATTTTATGAAGATCATTTATACTCTTTGTGTTGTCTTCGGGGGATAGAGTGTGAATCTGTTTACTCTTTCATGATTTTACATACGTTTTTTAATTCAACATTAGTTTTAAAAGCCACTCCTTTTCCTGTACATCGCGCCAACTTTGTTTTTGGGAAAGGGGTTTTGTTTTTTTATTTCAAATTTGTTCTTTATTTTCATTTTTTTGAGCATCCAAAAAAACGAAACAAAAAAAGATGCCGACAGTAGTCTCTCAATGATTCAACTAAATAAATTATTTCCATAAAGTTGATAACTCACTTCGTTCAAACACCTCAACTTTTTTTATTCCAATAATTTAGAGTTGAATTGTATTTCGATCCTAAATCGTCGGATTTTTATCATTCTTTTTAAATATTCAAATTCATTGTCATATAAATTCTCAAATCCCGCACCTCGAATTTCGAATTTTGCGTCTCGAATCTCGAATCTAACATCTAATCTGTACTTTTTACTTAATACATACTACATTTTACAACTCAACATCGATACACGAACCTCGAACAAACCATACGGAACGCATATACAATGGATACAGAATGGATACAGCGTGGATACACAACCGATACAGAAAAGTGTCATTTTCGATATACACCGATACAGGAATTTAACACTTTTTAACACATTATTTCTCTAATATTCTGTCATTTCGAGAATTTATTTCTATCACTTTTCAATTCTTGTAGAATCGAATAACCATCTGTGTATTTCTATTTTAAGAAACACATATTTATAGAGAGTGTATATCACTTGATTTGTAGAGGAATAAAACCAAGTGTATTTATTGTATGAAGTTCAGTGCTATTTGTAATGGAAGAAACGACCAAGAAAAAGGCGTGGAACTTACAAATCCGAATAGAGGTACTGCCATACCAGGAACGAATAAGTAAGCCCACGCCCTAAGACGTGAGCAAAGATACTTATTTTCCCGTTCCTATTGAAAATTGGCAGTTTTCTATTCAGGAAAAAATAAGACTAAGCTTATATATTTATTTTAATAAAATTCTCTGTATTAATTTTATACATTCAAAAGTACAAATTAAAATTGAATAGTACAATATATTGTACCATTATTTTATTCAAATAGTTACAATTTTATTTTTAACTAAGAATAAAATGACAGAAAAAGAGAAATTAGGTATTTATTTAACCTCTTTGAGAAAGGATATAAAAAGTTCAGATTATATTGATAGAAGTATATCACAACAAGAATTAGCTGATAAAACTAAAGGACTTTCCAAAAATACTTTATTATCGATTGAAAACGGAAGTGCTAATCCAACTCTAGATTCACTAATTATTTTAGCTAATGCATTAAATCAAGATAAATTAAATATTTTTAATATATCAATAGATGTTAAGAAATATATTAAAGAGAATAACCTTGATTTTTAGTTTTTAAAAATATAAGACATTAAGTGAATAAAAACGTTTAGTTTAAAAGCGATATACTAAATTAGTAAGATTAACCAGTAGGCATTGTTAAAGTTAGTAATAGTACTCTGGAGTTAATTTTAGGTTTGTCTAACTCCAGAGTATTTTATTTTACTTAAATACATCAGATTAATATAAACAAAGGCTTCTATATAGAAGCCCTTTACTTATTTACACAATAATGGTTATAAATTAGATTAATTTATATATTTGTTATTTATACGAAACTAATGCTATAGTAGTTTCGTGAAAAAACAATGTTATGGGAAATGCTTTCTGAAAGTCCGTACAAAAAATAAAAATCCGATTTCAAAATCTCAATTCAACAAAACTTGATTTTAATTTGTAAATTGCAACATTAATAAGTAAGCTAAAAGAGAATGTTGATAAAAGAGAAAATAAGCATAGAGGAATTTGATAACAAAAGTTATCAGATTAAGCTTGTTGAACCTTTAGAAGAAGAAAAAGCCGTATTAACTCATTACCTACATAATATACATAACGGAGTTGCAAAATACTATAAAGAAGAAGCTTTAAGTATTCTGAAAAATTATGTAGAATACAAAAACGAAAATGAAATTTCTGTTGTAGAGGAAGAAGCATTACAACAATTATTATTCGAAGTTGAAAATGTTCCATTTCCAACTCCCGAAAATTACACGTTCAAATTTATCGACCTATTTGCAGGAATTGGTGGTTTTAGAATCGCTATGCAAAATGTAGGTGGGAAATGTGTTTATACTAGCGAATGGAATAAAGATGCTCAAAAAACGTATCGTGAAAATTTTGGAGAGGTTCCTTTTGGAGATATTACAAAAGAATCAGTCAAAAATTATATACCAAAAGAATTTGACGTTTTATGTGCTGGTTTCCCTTGTCAGGCATTTTCTATTGCGGGACTTAGAAAAGGATTTTCAGATACTAGAGGCACTTTATTTTTTGACTTAGAACAAATTATAGAAAAACACAAACCAAAAGTTGTGTTTTTAGAAAATGTAAAAAATTTAGTTTCTCACGATAAAGGAAAAACCTTCAAGGTTATTCTTGAAATTTTAGAAGAAAAATTGGGTTACAAAGTGTTTCATAAAGTTTTGAACACAATGACTCACGCAAATGTTCCACAAAATAGAGAAAGAATTTTTGTTGTTGCATTCGACCCGAATCAAGTTCCGAATTATGCCAATTTTCAATTTCCAGAAGAAATTAAATTAACAAAAACAATTCATGACATTTTAGACAAAGAGAAACAAGAAGATAAATATTATTATCCTGAAACTCATCAGTATTATCCTGAACTTGTTAAAACTATAACAAGCAAGGATACCGTTTATCAATGGCGTAGAGTTTATGTAAGAGAAAACAAAAGCAATGTTTGTCCTACATTAACTGCAAATATGGGTGCAGGTGGACATAATGTACCTTTGATAAAAGATGATTTTGGAATAAGAAAATTAACTCCAAAAGAGTGTTTTGCATTTCAAGGTTATCCAATGGATAAATATATCTTACCTCCTATTGCAAATAGTAAACTTTATATGCAAGCAGGTAATTCTGTAACAACACCATTAATCGAAAGAATTAGTAACGAAATTATAAAAGTATTGTGAAATCATTCGCTGAAATAGATATAGAAAACAATGGAAACTATTTGAAACTGCTTTCAGCAGTTTCAAAGCTTTCGGGACTTTTCAGCGAAAGTGCAATTCCTTTTATCAATTACCGTGTAGCAGAAAACATTTTCTGTAGAAGTTTTGATGCAGGAAATTTATCTCGTTCAGATACAGCATTCGATGCGAACTATAATTCAATCGGTGTCGGTTTAAAGACATTCGTCTGTAATTCAAATAACAGCACAGAAAAAGTTGCTGAATTCAACTCACTTTCAAGGGTTTTAGCTGATTTTCAAGGAAAAGATTTGGCTCACAAATTAGCCGAATTTAGAAATGAAAGAATTGATTTAGCTAATCGTTTGTACAACATTGAAAGTTCTTTATACCATATTGTTGCAAGAAAAGATAGTGAACTTGTTCTATTTGAAACAGATTATGATAAAATTGATATTTCAAATATACACGCTGTAAAACAAAATTATGCAAGTTTACAATTTGAAGACGGTAAGAATTTTTATAGTTTTAACTATTCAAAAAGTACGCTTTTCAGAAAATTTTATATTCCCGATAATGCTTTTAAAATACCAATTGAAATTTTAGAAGACCCTTATACTTTACTTTTAGAATTATTTGAAGATAAAGATTTAAAACCTGCAACAGATAAATTTGTTCGTGGTGAAAATTATGTCATTTTACCACTTTATGGAATTAAGAACAAAGAAAAATTCGTCTTTGAAAAAAGCGGATTAAATCAATGGAATGCAGGAGGTAGAAAAAGAGATTTTGGAGAGGTATATATACCAATTCCTGCTGAAATCCATAAACAATTTCCAAATTTCTTCCCTGAAAGAGACCAATTATTTGAATTAAAAATCCCAACAGGAGAAGTTTTTTCAGCAAAAGTTTGTCAAGACAACTCGAAAGCTTTAATGACCAATCCCAATAAAGCTCTTTCAGATTGGTTATTGCGTAGAGTTTTTCAAGTTAAAGAAGGAGAACTTTTAACTATCGAGAAGATGAATGAACTTGGATTTGATAGCGTAATAATCTGCAAAGATGCAAACGGAAACTATCAAATTGACAAAGCGAAACTTGATAGCTACGAACAATTTATAACCGAATAAGCACTTCCCATAACAAGGATTTTGCAAAAGAGCGGGTTAAGTACAAATTCGACATCTATGCTTTTTACCCGCAAAAACCATTTTTTATTTGCTGGAAAAATGTAAATTAGCAAATAAAAAAATGGTTTTGCTACGTTAGTGCAAAGTTGAAAGTTTCGTCTTTCTAATCCGCTCCTTCGCAAAGCCCCAAAACGTTAACTGACATTGCACCAAAACGAACGTTATCAAATTATGGGAAAATATCAAGAAGCTTTAGATGAATATTATCTTGAAGATGAAAATGGTAAAGTACGCTTAATTTATGCTTATTTTGGTTTAGCTATTTATATTACAAATTGTTTAGAAGAAACTTTTTCTATAATGCTTTGGACAAGTAGAATTTTCAAAAACAAACCAAAAACTAATAAAGAGGTTAATGAAATAATTGATGAAGTAGAAAATTCAAGAAAAACTATGGGGCTTTTAATTCAAGAAATTAAAGAAAATTATGGTTTAACTGATGAACATAAACTACAATTAAAGAATGTATTAGATAAAAGGAATTATTTAATACATAAATATTTCAGACTTGAGATTCAAAAATTTTATTCTGAAACTGGTAATAAGGAAATGTTGAAATATTTTAGCGACATAATAGAAGAAGCTCAAAACTTAGACAATGAATTAAATCAGTATTTTGAACATTATAAACTAAAATTAGGATTCGATGAAAGGAGAATTACTGAATTAGTGGATAAAATGAAATCAGAAGAAATGAAAAGAGATAAAAGCAACGTCAGCTAACATCGGTAACTGTTGCGGAACTCCATTTTTAATCATAAAACACAAAATAGTATAAATTATAACCTCTTTGAAACCGATTTTAAGGAGGTTTTTTATTTTACACAACAAGGTATACAATTTAGTTTTGTTTGTATATTTGAGGTTGACTTTACGAAAGATAAATTATATCTTCGTAAAATAACATGATGTTACGCAATTCTCCGCTATGCTACGAACTGCGTACATCATCAGTAACTGTTGCACAACTCCAATTTACAGTAAAAAACAGAATATATGACCTCGTTTAAGCCTTTTTAAGCGAGGTTTATTTTTAGAAAAGTATATTAATGTAAAATTAGGTTTGCTTAAAAACTCTCTTTTTAAGGAGTGAAGGAGTGATTTTGTAGAAGCGTAGTTCTTCCCTTGTTTTAAATAAATAACTTGGGCTAAAACACTTGATTTTTTGACTGTAAAGCGTAGATATTTCTTCAAGTTGTAAGATAAACTTGACATTAGTACATGTTTATTGGCTTTAGACATTCCTCTGCTGTTGATTCGTTTTAAGTTAAAGAAGTTAATCAACGTTCCTAAAACTGGTTCTACTGTAGAACTTCGACGTTTAACTAACCTGCGGTGATACGCTTTATTTTGGGTGAGTTTTTCATGCATTTTATCGTACAAAGGCTTGTGAATGCTATCTTCCAACTTTTTAAACTTGGTTACTTTTCCACAACAACTTTCTCGTAAAGGACATTGTCCACAATCTTTTTCCGAACTTCTATAGCTTTTCTTTTCGTAGCCTTTGCTGTCTGTTAAAGTTCGTTTGAAAGGCAGAAAAGCTTTATTTCCTCCTTCTTGAATACATTCGTAACGGTTTTCTTTTTTATTGAAAATAAAGCCTTCTCGCTCGGGTTTATATTGTCCAAAGTTGGGAATCCAAGCATCTAAGTTATGATCTTCACAATATTGCAAACTTGTACCGCTACTATAGCCCGCATCAGCTAAAACTTCTCCTATTTGAATCTCGTTTCGTTTAAAATTTTCAATCGTTTGATCCATAATTTCTGCAAAGATAGCACTGTCTTTACTACCAGCTGTACTAGCACAAGCGCCTGTAATCACGTGGTGTTTATCATCAACTGCTAACTGTCCTGCATAGTTCAGTTGGCGTGGTTTACCTGGTTTGGTCGAGATTTTCGCATCAGGATCTGTTGGGCTATAATGGGTATGATTACTTAAAAACTTTGGACGAATATCTTCACCATCTTCATTTTTTTGAAGCGTTTTCACATGTCCCGGCATTCCTTTAAACGCTTCCTTTTTCCAATTATGATGTTGTTCTACCAACTTCTTTCGAGTTGATGTTACAGTTCGACTAGACTCACTGCATGCTTTGAATTCTGAATTTTCTTCCAACTCATTCACAAAAGCAAAAGCATCATTTAGAACCTCTTTTTCAACCAGAGAATCCATACTTGCGTTTGCTTTGATAAAGGCAGAGTCTACCGCCTGACGTTTCCCTGAAACCATGCCTTTATTCACACACAGTTTTAAAACCAACTGAAACAATTGCAAGAAAACTTCTTGGCCAAATAACGCGCGCGTTCGGCTTATGGTTGAATGCCAAGGCAATTGTTCGTTCAGATCATAACCTAAAAACAAGCGAACATCCAAGCAATTGCTACAATAGCGAATCAATGCTCTGTCGCTATTGATATTATTCAAATAACCCACTAACAATATTTTAAAAAACACCACAGGATCTATACTTTCTTGACCTTGAGTACCGTAATATTTTTGAGTGGATCAATACAGAAAATGTAAATCTAATACTTGATTTACTTGGCGATAAAAGTTATCAGATGGAACTAGCCGATCTAAACTTAATTCATAAAAAAGTTGAGGAATAAATTCTTTTCGTCCTTGCATACTACAAGATATGAAAAATTGCTATATTTAGTGTTGTGCAACAAGCACATCAGATTTGCAACAGCTTATCAAAGTTTGTATAATAAATCAAATTAACAAATTTTTAATAAATAACCATGATAAAAGAGCTTGAAAATTTATTATATGCGAAAACATTAGGAAAACAAAGTGAAATATTATTTGCCCACTGGAATTATGACAAGAAAATAATTCCCACAGCATTAAATGCTGTTTCAAATCTTTTTCCTCATTATAGCTTACATGATGAAACCCATTCTGAAACTATAATTAATAATATAGTGAGAGTCATTGGATTTAAGAACATCGAAAAACTTTCTGCTATTGACATATGGTTAATTTTAGAAGCATGTTACAATCATGACATTGGAATGGTAGTATCAAGTGAAAAACTTATAGAAGCACTAAATTCTAATGACTTTTTAAATTTTTTTAAAGATTTGCAAGATGATAATAAAAATGGTTTACATGAATTTGCAATTAAATTTGAAATTGAAAACAATAAAATTAAATATAAGCATAATGATTTAAGTTTAGACTTTCATGATGGCATAAAATTTATTTTAGCAGAATTTTTTAGAAGAAAACATTCGGACAGATCGAAAGAAATCATTCTTAATCCATCAGCAGAATTATCACTGACAACTCCACGAGGTGTTATTCCTAATAGAATCTTTAAAATATTAGCTGAGATTTGCGCATCACATACTAAAGACTTTGAAGATGTGATGAATTTACCATTTTGTGAGGTAGGAATTGATGTTGAAGATGCACATCCAAGATTTATAGCTTGTTTACTAAGAATTGGGGATTTATTAGATTTGGATAACAACAGGTTTTCGGAAGTAATGTTGAGAACTTTAAGCAAAATACCTATTGATACAATTAGTCACAAATCTAAACATCTTGCAATTGAATCATTTAGAGTTGATAATGAAAGAATTGATGTAGTTGCAAAGTGTAGTGATTATGACACTGCAAATATTACTCAACATTGGTTTAATTATTTAGATAGCGAAATAAGTAGACAAATGATAAACTGGAATAATATCGTTCCGTTTAAAGATTTTGGATATCTTCCGACAATTGGAGATTTAAAAGTTGAATTAATAAATTATGACTATTTGGATGGAAAACAAAAACCAAAATTTTCCGTCGATACGGATAAAGCTTTGTCACTACTTCAAGGAGCAGGTTTATACGAACACTCCTATCAATCATTTAGAGAAATTCTTCAAAATGCTGTAGATTCTACATTAATAAGAATTTGGTTAGAACACAATAAGGACTTTAGTTTTCAATCACCTCAAGATAAAGAATTCTTGAATATCATAAAAAACTATCCAATAAAAATATCGATAATTGAAAAAGAAACAAAAGATAAGATTAAAAAATGGGAAATCACTGTAAATGATAATGGAATTGGAATCTCTACTGAAGATTTGAAATTTTTAATGAAAACAGGGAGTTCTTCAAAAAATAGGAAAAAGATAAATATTGTCGAACAAATGCCAGAATGGTTAAGACCATCTGGAATATTTGGAATAGGATTTCAAAGCATATTTTTATTGACGGATGAAGTAATTATCGAAACAAAGAGTTTTTTTAATGAAGAATTTCAGACAATTGAACTCAACAGTCCCAATAGTATAAAAGATGGAGCAATTCTGATTCAAAAAAAGAAAACTGACCATAGTATAAAACCAGGAGTAAAGTTATTGATTAAATATAATACTGAAGCCGTCCCAACCAGATGGACAATAAAAGGTGAGCAAAAAAATGCTATGAGAATAGCCCACAATTATGACCCATTTTCACATGAATCTTTGGATATTAACCTCGGAATGATTATTGACGAAATTTTTTCTTTTGAGTATGCATCTATGATCCCAATTAATTTGATTATTAATGGTGATATATTTGATTTCACAGAAAAAGAAAACAACTATTTCAAATATTTTGATAAAGTAAATTCATTAGAATTAAATATAAATCTTGGGAACAATATTTCTAGTTATTATAAAAATCAATATGTAGAAAATGATTTTTATAGATTGTTATTTCTAGGAGTTGAAGTAAATTTTCATAAAGATAAAGCCAATGATATTCTTACTTTAAATAGAAACAAGCTTAAATCAGAATCTTCAGGTAAATTATTTAAACAAGTATTAGACAGTTCATTCAGAATCATTACAAATAATTTCGATGAAATTTTTATAAATCAGACTGATAAACAGTTTGGTAGTATGTTTTTAGAATATTATTATAATGAAAATGATGAATTAAAAATATTCAATATATCAAAATTCAATCAATGGAAACAATATAAATTAAAAATACAGAATGATAATTTTTTAGAATTATCTTCTCTATTAAATGATATTAAGAAAATAAGGTTAAATTTCAATTCCAATGTAGCTCCTTTCTATGAGGATTTATACACTTATGAAAACAGCTTATTAGTCATTAATTCAAATAATCATACCGTAAATTCCTCTCTTTCACAATTTATTTTCTCTAAAATTGAGAATAATATTACAAGAGTTATTGATTTTAAATTTGGAAATAATGACTATCTAGATTTTATTGAAATTAGTCTTGAAAATACAGGCGAGGATTTTTTATCACAAGAAAATTTTATTAAAGTACTTAAAAAGTCCCAATCATGGAATCGTACCTCAAGAAAAATCATTCCATGTCCAAAGAAATATGACAAGTTAAGACTAAAAGATGATGCAAACCTTAATTATCTTTATCATTTTAATCTTAGTCATTATATAGAAATAAAGTATCCAAAAATGGTATCACCTTATGTTGTTGAAGAAGTCGATAATAAAAATGGTGAAGAAAGATACAAATGTAAGAATCATCTTAATGAAAAACTTTTTAGTTGGGTTTTTAATAATAGATATGATGAAATGACAACAAAAGAAGAAATTATTAAAACCTATAATGAATTTATTGAGGAGTTTAAAGATAATTAAAAAAGCCGTCGTATAATATCGGTAACTGTTGCACAACTCTAATCTTAGGCATGAAAACACAAAATAGTATAAATAACAACCTCTTTAAAAGTGATTTTAAGGAGGTTTTTTGTTTCACACAATAAAGTATACAATATAGTTTTATTTGTATATTTGAGTTTGATTTACGAAATGTAGATATAGGTGTATTTTTACGAAACAAACGCTATACTAGTTCGTGAAAAACAATGATGTGACGCAATTCTCCGCTATGCTATGAATCGCGTCACATCGGTTGACGGATGATGTAAAACTACGAAGTCAAAAAAATCAATCGAATATTTTAATTATATTTACTCATAATATTTTTAGAAGTTAAAATGAGTAAAACTAATATCATAATATATAGAATGACACACATTGAGAATATCCCACATATTCTCGAAAACGGTATTACTCACAAAAACTCCTTGAATAGTAACCCCCACTACCGAAACATTGGTGATCTTTCTTTAATTGATAATCGTTCTCAAAAAAAAGTTTCAGTTGATAATGGTAATTATTTAAATTTAAATCCCCAAAAAATAACATTAGGTAATTTTATACCTTTCTATTTTGGGATTCGAATGCCAATGCTTTACACTGCGCAAATTGGAGGAAATTTTGTTGAGAATGCTACATCTCCTGAATCTATTATATATTTAGCTTGTTCTGTAGATAGTATAATAGGTTTTGGTCACGAATATTATTTCAGTGATGGACATGCTACCAATAATTATAGTTCTTTTTATGATAGTAGTAAATTTACCAATATAAATAATATTTTAGATTGGTCTGCAATAAAGTCTAATTATTGGGGAGGAAACGAAAATTTAAACACTAAAAGAAAAAAACAAGCCGAATTTTTAATTCTCGGAGATATAAATGTCGAAAATATTATTGGTTTCGGATGTTATAATGAAGACACTAAAAATAAATTAATTCAATATGGTGTTAAAGATTTACAAATAAAAGTTATACCCAATGGATATTTTTAATAACTTGCGAATATGATAAAATATGTAACAGGAAACATATTAGATAGTGAAGCACAAGCACTTGTGAATACTGTTAACACTGATGGTGTTATGGGTAAAGGTATAGCTTTGCAATTTAAAAAAGCATTTCCTAATAATTATAAAGAATATAAAGTTGCTTGTAAAGAAGGAAGAATAGATATTGGCAAATCTTTCATATTTGAAGATATAAATACGTATTCAGGTAAAAAAATAATTATAAACTTTCCAACTAAAAAAAGTTGGAGAAAACCATCTGAATATTCATATATCGAGAATGGTTTAACAGATTTAATAAATATAATAAATAAATATAATATTAAGAGTATAGCAATTCCTCCATTAGGTGCAGGAAATGGAGGTCTAGAATGGAGTATTGTTAAAAATATTATAGAGAAAAAATTATCTAATTTAAATATTGATATTTTTGTATACGAGCCGAATGCTGTTATTAAAGAGCATTTAAAAAAAGAAAGAGTAAAGCTGACTGATGCAAGAGCTCTTTTACTTTACGTACTGTATGATCTAGTAAAAAATGGTGAATATGTATCTGAATTTTCAAGTGAAAAAGTTTGTTACTTTTTACAAAGACTTGGCGGAGAAAAATATTTTAAACTAAAATTTGAACCTAATTTTTATGGTCCATATTCTGGTAAAGTTAGATATGTATTAAATATACTTAATGGAAGTTATATTTCAGGATATAGCGATATGAATAAAAAACCATTTGAACCTATATCTATACTATCAGATGGATACGATGATGTCAAAAAACACGTTGAGAGTAATCCTGAATTAATGGAATTAGCTGTAAAAACCACAAACTTTTTAACTGGTTTTTATTCTGATTTTTCGTTAGAATTGCTATCAAGTTTAGATTATTTATCAAATCAATTAAAAACAGATGATATTGAAATATTATCTAAAAAACTTGAAAATTGGAGTGATAGAAAAAGAAGTTTATTTTCTAATCCAAAATATATTTATATATCCATACAACATTTAAAAGAAATTAATAACAACATCGCCTAATAACTAAGCTTTCGTCTTGCCCGGAGGGCATGAGATGAATTGAAATCACTGAACACAAATAACAATAAAATATATAACCTCGCTAAGTGTTTTTTAGCAAGGTTTTATTTTTACACAATAAGGTATTTAATGTAGTTTTGTTTGTATATTTGAGATTAATATAACGAAATGTAGATATAGGGAATATTTAACGAAATTTTTCTTATAATTTATTTCGTAAATAATAAGAAAAATTTGCGACATACTAACTCAACAATCGTACAAGAATGAATGAACGAAAATTTCCAACACCTTCACAATTTTATAGAAACCGAAGGCCTGAATTCTTCTCCGATTCAAAAATTGTTTCAAAAACTATTTTACCAAGAGAACAATTAGCTTATGAAATAAGTCAAATTTCAACTAATCAAAAGCATGATAGTTTTGAAAATTTATGTAGAAAACTTGCCGAAAAATTAATTACTCCAAATTTAGTTCCTCAAGTTGGACCAACTGGTGGTGGAGATGGAAAAACTGATTCAGAAACCTATCCTGTATCTAGTTTTATTTCAGACAGATGGTATGTAAGCGGTAATAAATGGAATGAAAGTGAAAATTGGGCTTTTGCAATAAGTGCAAAAACAGTTTGGAAGCCAAAAGTAAAATCTGATGTAAAAAAAATAATTGATACTAACAGAGGCTATTCTAAAATATTCTTTTTCTCCAATCAAAAAATTTCTAGTAAAAATAAAAAAGAAGTTCAAGACCAAACTAAAAAAGAATATGAAGTAGAATTGATTATTTTGGATGCTGAATGGATTTTAGAAAATGTTTACAGCAATCAATTATTAAACGAAGTAATTGAATCTTTGAATCTTTCAAGAACATACTTAGAGGAAAAAATTGTTGGATCAAAGGATGCTGAAAGAATTAAAGAACTTGAAGAATTAGAAAGTCAAATTAATTCTCCAAATCGTTTTTTTGAAATCGACTTTCAGTTAGTCGAAGATTGCCTAGAAAGTGCAATAATTTCTAGAATGTTAGAGCTTCCAAAAGCGGAAGTAATTGGAAAGTTTGAACGTGCTTTGAAGTTTGCAAACAAACTCGATAATATTCAATTAAGAATTAGAATTCATTATCAACTTGGATGGACACTAATCAATTGGTACGACGAATACAAATTATTTTACAATGAATTCTTAAGTGTAAAAGAATTAGTAAACCTAGAACCAAACATTAACAATATTGAGTTTTATCTAAATCTATCCAATATTCTTAAAACAATATCAAATGTTGAAGAAGCTAAAGATGTACTTATAGTCGATTATGAAAAAGAAGATCAAGATTTATTATCATTTTTAACGAAGTGTAGTCATAATCAAAATAAGCCATCAACATCTCTACTAGCTAAGTTTTATTTAGCATTTTTTCAAATCAGAGTGAAATTAGAAAATGAAACATCTGTTTCTAAAGAATTAATAAGTCTAAAAGAATATTTTACACAAAGTAAAAGCCACTTAGATATCCCTTTTGAGCAATTAAAGGGATTTGTAGAGGTTTACAATAAAATACTACCTGATAGTAAAGAGTATGATAACTTAATTGATGTCATTGCAGAAATTGAAGCTGTTAGAATTTCTGACCTAACATCAGGACAAACATATCTAAAGAGAGGGGTTGCAAAATTAGAAAACAATTTAAATAAAGAAAGTTTAATCTATTTTGGTAAAGCTTCTAGAAAACTTGCTAAAGAAGAAACTCAAACGGAATTTTACTATTGTTTAATACTTTTAAGTAATGCCTATTCAAAATTAGACCTTTATTGGGCATCATACAATGCTTTAGTTTCTGCAACTAATATTTTTGCAAACAACTGGTTTACAACTGGAAGCTTAAACCCTAAATTTCTAAAAAGTGTTGAGAAAATTCTAAAGAATGAAGTAATAATTGGAAGAATACCTGTATTATTATGTTGGTATGAACTTTATTTGGTTTTACAAAGATATTTTCAGCAGGACGTTGAAGATAAAAACTCTGAAAGTATATCAACCGAGCATATTACAGATTCATGTTTGTCTGTTCGATTATTAAATCTGAATTTCAAAGAATTTGGCAACTTGAAATATTTACCAAAGATTTTAAGTACAAATGAACTTTGGTTAAGTGAAGACGCTTCCTTATATCTATTAGGTAACGAAGATTTGATTGAATTAGATGAAACAAAAACATCACTAAGGAAAGAAAACTTCCCAGAATACTTTAATAATTGTGCAAATCAGCCATTTGTTGAGCAAATAGCTTATGAAACAAATTTCTTAAACTCTCAAAAAGTTCATATTGAAAGTCAAATTCTTGGAATTCAGCTTAAAGTTATATTTAATCAGAATCCACAATTACTAATTTTAGCGGAAAATATTCTTGCATATTTTGAGTCTTTTTTAGCAACTTCATTCGAAGAAGCTTTTCCAATAGCTGAAAATATAAAAATCTATATTGATTACACGGAATTAAATGACAACTTCAAATTAGAAGTTGTCAACAAAAATCATTTCAAAATACATTTAAAAAATTCAGTAATTTATAATGGAGAAAATTTTAAAAATCTTATAGATGAAATACTTCCTCTAATACTTGGTGGAAATTATATGTTTAAGGATATTAAAGAATTCTTAAATAATCTATTTAAAAAAGATGAGGTTCATGAAAGATTATCTATAATTATAGAACATAATAATTTCCTTACAAATGTATTAACTAACAATCCTAAATTCTTTTTACAAGATTGGATAAATAATAATACATCAGAATTTAATTTACTAAGAACAGAGTCTCCAATAACTATAAATAAGGAATTGCAAAAATTACCAAAAAATGAAAAAGGAGAAAAAGAAAAACCAAATTTTCAAAACGTAACCCATAAAAAAATCAAAGCTGAAACAATTATTAATACTGAATTATGGGATAATGCCAAATGGAAAGCATTTGGATACTTTTCTTCATATAATATTCCTTTTGGTTTAATAATATCATTCGAGAATATTGATTACGGAAAAAAAATATTTAATGAGTGGATTGATAAATATGGGAAAGTCGATAATAATGAAGAAATTTCCATAGTAATTATCAAAGGTGTTGACAAAAAAAATCCATTTTGGTATAAAGTATTTATTAGTAAAAAAGTAGATAAAAGTAAAATGGTGGATGGTCAATTTATTTCTTTATCATCTCGTTTTCATCGAATGGAAGCTCAAAATAGCACAAACCTAGATAATCTTTTAAAGGGATATGATGCTTACAAAAAATTCATACTAATTCCAGCACATATTGATTCTAGCTTTCAAATGACACCTATAATTGAACTTGGAATATTGAAAACTGAACTCACTATAAAAAATGCATGGGAAATTGGAATTCATGACTTTGAAAAGGTTGTAATTACAGAAGATGATGATCCAATTATACCTGATAATATTAATGATGCGCCTATTCTGAAAGTCATAAAAGAAAAATCTTGGAATAGATAAGCATGGTCGCAGAACATTGCTAACTGTTACGCAACACTAATTTAGGTACAAAAACACAAATAGTATAAATAAGGCCTCTTTAAAAGTGATTTTAGAGAGGTTTTTTGTATTTACGTGAAAACGTAATTTATTTTGAAATGGTTGTTGTATGTTTGGAATAATATAACGAAATTTAAACTATATTTTACTTCGTAAAGAATAATGTTATAGCTAATTGTAATACGATCGACAAAGCAAAGAATGTTAAATAATTTACAAATACAAAGTGACCACATAGAATTTTATGAAGTCTCAAATGTTCCATTGAACAAGTATAGCTTTTTACTAAGCGACCAATGGTTAGACAGAGTTGAG
>NZ_DICC01000047.1:0-10828 GCF_002415215.1 Empedobacter sp. UBA5036 | reverse complement strand
GGGAAACCTGAGAAAATTAGAGTAGATAATGGTCCAGAATTTATTGCTGAAAAACTAAAACTATTTTGTCAAAAAAAAGCCATTGAATTATATTATATTCAACCTGGGAAACCTACGCAAAACTCTTTGATTGAAAGATTTAATAGAACTTTTAGAACAGATTTTTTAAATGCTTATTTATTTGAAAATATCAAAGAAATGAAAAATTATACAGAAATTTGGATGTGGATGTATAACAATGAAAGACCACATAGTTCTTTGCAATATCTTTCTCCTAGAAACTTTTTATTGAAATATGGTAAGGTCAAAAATCCTAATGATTTTCCTACATTTCAAATTAATCAAAATAATAATACAATAATATTAAATAAAAACTCTACTTTTAAGTGTTCTTAACAAGGGGAAGATTACACTGTTACTAAAGAAATTGATGACTACGGAAAAGTTACTATCATTGTCACGCAAGAAATGATTGATGAAGCAAAATCGTATATCAAATCCAAAAATTATCCAAAACCAGTTTCTCCAGTAATGCATTACTTAAACTCATTTAATGTAAATATTTACAAAGACAAATTAAAACTTTCTGGGAAAACAGGTGAAGGTGCTAGTATTGTAACAAATACGAACGGAACGTTTTTAACTGTTGAAACTGCAAAATGGGCAAATGCTGTTGCTTACGAAACTTACAATGAAGAAGACGAATTAATTTCTGTTTCTGTTTTAGGTACAGGAGATGTTACGTTTAAAAATACATTTGTAGATTTCCCAGTCAATGCTAAAAAAGTATATGCTGTTGGTTTCGATGGCGCTAAAATACTAGTTTATCCAACTAATTTATCTACTAACGAAAGTATCAAATCTACGGATTTTAATATTGTTCCAAATCCAATCAAAAATGACTCAAACATTAAGATTACACTTAACAATTCAAAAGGACAATACAATTTAAGTGTAATTGACATCAATGGAAAAGTCATCACAAATTCGATTTGAAATATAGATGAATTGAATAAAACTATCAATTCAAAATTCAAATCATTACCAAAAGGTATCTATATTGTTACATTGAAAAATGAAACTTCAAATTACACGAAAAAGATTATTAAAGAATAGTTTAACACGTATAATTCATAAACAAAAAACTCCCGCAAATGCGGGAGTTTTTACTACTATATAAAAGATAATTATTTCGCTTTATACTTCGCGATTCCATCTTGTAACCATTTTAGGTAAACTTCTACATCAAGTTCAGCTTCTAAAGGTTTAGAAAAACGATTCAAATCTTTATCAACCAAAATATAATAAGGTTGAGCATTTGCATTGAAATGTTCAATCTCGAAAGAAGTCCATTTGTTACCAACTGTTTTCAAATTACGATCTAACGCTTTCGAAAATACTTTTTGATCTTCTGGTAATTCTTTTGCTTCGTCAACATATAACGAAACTAAAACAACATCTTCAGCCAAAATTTTCTTCACACGCTCATCGCTCCAAACACGTTCTTCAACTTTACGGCAATTTGCACACGCATGCCCTGTGAAATCTAACAACATTGGTTTTCCAACTTTCGTTGCGTAAGCTGCTGCTTGATCAAAATCTTTGAATGCAGGAATTCCATGAGGTCCAGCAACCATATTTGGATCATCAAATTTAGCTGTTGCTTGTCCACCTCCTACACCTTCGTGGAAACCTCGTGGCGCTTCAGAATAGGTCATTGGAGGTGTTAAACCACTTAATAGTTTTAATGGTCCACCCCATAAACCTGGAATCATGTAAATCGCAAATGATATCGAAACCAATGCAAATAACATTCTCGGAACACCAATTGTTTGCACAGGTGAGTCTAATTCTAATCTAAATTTACCTAAAAGATATAATCCTAAGAAGATAAAAATTGCAATCCAAAATGCTAAGAAAATTTCTCTTGGTAACCAATTCATTTGCCAAACTAAATCTGCGTTTGATAAGAACTTCAAGGCAAAAGCTAATTCAATAAATCCTAAAGAAACTTTGATTGTATTTAACCATCCACCAGATTTTGGCATTGAATTTAACCAACCAGGGAACATCGCAAACAATGTAAATGGAATCGCTAATGCTAAAGAGAAGCCAAACATTCCTACGATTAATGAATAATAGTTTCCTCCTTGCGTCGCTTGAACTAATAACGAACCAATAATTGGTCCTGTACAAGAGAAAGACACTAATGCTAATGTGAATGCCATAAAGAAGATTCCAATTAATCCGCCTTTATCAGCACCTTTATCAGCTGCATTTACCCATTTACTTGGTAATGTCAATTCGAAAGCTCCAAAAAATGAAATAGCAAATACAATGAAAATTGCAAAGAATGCTAAATTCACCCACGGATTTGTTGACATTTCATTTAGGACTGATGGTCCAAAAATAACTGTCGCCAATAAACCTAATGCAACATAAATAACAATGATTGATAATCCATAAATAAAGGCTTTTCCAACTCCTTCTCCTTTCGATTTACTTTGTTTTGTAAACATACTTACTGTCAAAGGAATCATTGGGAAAATACAAGGCATTAATAGCGCTGCTAATCCTCCTAAAAATCCTAAAGAAAAGATTTTCAATAAACCATTATCTTTCTTTTCGTTATCTGCTAATAAAGAATCATCAACTTTTTTGATTGTATCTTGTGTTGCTACAACAACAGCTGTAGAATCTTCTTGAACAGAATCCTGCGTAATTTCATTTACTGCAACAGTATCTTTTGCTTCTGTAGCATCTGCTGGCTTTGCCTCTTCTTTCGTCTCTTCAACTTTTGCGGAAGGCGTTAATTTTATCGTTCCGCTTGTTTCATCTGGTGGCAAACAACGTTCGGCATCACACATTTGAAATTCTATTGTGTACGATACATTTACAGGTTTATCACCCGAAACTTTCACTTTTTGAACAAATTTTACTTGATTTTCGTAATATTTTTCATCTTGTTCAAAAATTTGGCTGTATTTATCTATACGTTTTCCAACTTCGCGCGTACCTCCAATCAATTTTGCATTTGCAGCTGGTTTAAATGATGCACTTGCTGGAATTCCAATTCCTCCATCAGGATGTTTCATTGAATAAAGGTGCCAACCTCTATCAATTTTTCCTGTTACCTCGATTTCAAACTCATTCTGTCCAACCTCCTTCACCGAACTCGACCATTTTGCAGGACTAAATAACTGTGCGTTGACTAAAATTGGAAACAAAAAAAGTATCCAAAGTTTCTTTAACATACTGTAATGTTTAAAAAGTTTTTACTTGTTTCTGTCGTTTTGAAACGTTCATCCAAACGATGATTTACCACCCAAATAATTTGATCTTTTTGGTCACAAAGCAACCAAACCTTCTCTTTTTCTAACTTAGAAAGTTTCAAATCTTTCATAAACTTACTCAACAATTTTTTTTGACCTTTCATTCCAATTGGATAAAAGAAATCTCCCTCTTTCACTTTTCTAAGTTTAAGCGGAAACAAAATTGATGTAAAGTCTACTATTTCAGTAGCGTTTTCGTGTGGATTTATCGATTTCACGAACTTCAAATTTAACGAATTGATTTCAATTAACTCATCAAAAATCGTTAATTCATCTTCATTTTCTTCTTCTATTTTTTGCAACAACAAATTTTCTCGATTTTTAATTAATCGATAAGTTGCTGATTTTATTTCACTTCCCGTTTCTGCATCCAAAAATTTTAAAATTTCTTTGCTCGACGAAAATCCATATTTTTCGAACAAATAATGTAAAAATGTTTCTAATGGTTGAAGTTTTTTTAATGCTGAAATTTCAATTTCAATCGGATTATCTCCTGAGAATAAATCACTTCTAACTTCTCCAACTTTATTTTGTACAATTTGATAATTATCATTGATATGATTTAAACTTGACAAAAAATTCTCATCAAATTGCGGATGAAGCTCTTTTAGAATTGGTGTAATGTGATGACGAATCTTATTTCTAGTATAATCATCCGTCGCATTCGTATAATCTTCTCGCCAATTTATTTCATTTGATTTTGCATATTCCAACAAATCATTTTTTGTAAAATTTAAAAGTGGACGAAAGATTTTTCCATTATCAATTTGCATTCCAACCAAACCTTTCAAACCTGTTCCACGAGAAAGATTAATCAAAAAAGTTTCAATATTATCATCCAAATGATGAGCTGTCACCAAAACATCCAAACGATTTTGTTGTTGAACTTGCTCAAACCACTCATAACGCAAATTTCGGCAAGCCATTTCTACCGAATAATTTCCTACTTTCTGATAAGCCGCAACATCAAAACGAGTCGAATGAAACGGTATATTATATTTTCCACAATATTCTCTCACAAACAATTCATCGCCATTTGCGTCTTCTTCACGCAACTGAAAATTACAATGTGCCACCTGAAAATTTGCAGCTGTTTGACGGAATAAATCTAACAAAACCATACTATCAATCCCTCCACTAATCGCCAATAAATAACGATGCGTAGAAAAAGAACGTTGTTCTAAAAGTTCTTTAAACTCTTGTTGTATAGATCTATTTTTCATGAAATACAAATGTTCGAAATTAGGAAGAATTCTCGAAAAAGAGTTATACTTTTTTTCTTCATTCTTATAAAATTTTACAATAAAAAAGCCTGAAAAACTCAGGCTAAAGATTTATTTTAAACTTTCTAAAGATTTATTTTCAAGAATTTCTAAAGTCGAATCTCTCAATTCAACCATCACCTTATTCAATGTACAAATGCCTTCGTTAGGGCAATCATCACATTTTTCGTAGTAATTTTTACTTACACAAGGTAAAAGCGCGATTGGTCCTTCTAAAACACGAATCAAAGATGCTAAACTAATATCTTTCGCATCACGTGCCAAATAATATCCACCACCTTTTCCTTGTTTCGAATTGACAAAGCCTAACTTTTTTAAATCCAATAAAATAGCCTCCAAGAATTTTTTCGGAATAACTTCTGTTTCAGAAATTTGTCCGATTAAAACTGGTTTGTTACTTTCTTGTCTGGCCAAATGAGCCATTGCTTTTAGTCCGTATTTTGTCTTTTTTGATAACAATTCTATAAGATTTAACTACAAAAATAACGTTGATTGTTGTATAAAACAAATATAAAATTAAATCGTTGAACCGAGATTTAAAAATATTTCATCAAAAAATCAATTACCTTTTGAGTTGTAGAATTATAGGGATAATTGAGAAATTTTGAAGGTGATAAAAACCAATTGACTTTTAAAATCGGTTTCATATGTGAAAAACTCTTTCTAAATATATTTTTCGCTAATAAACAGTAAGATGACGAATATTTGCTTTATTCTTACATTGCTTATCATAAATCTCATCTATTTTCGTTTTAAAATCTGACACATGAAAAAATTTGAACGTTAATTTACTACTATTTTGAGTATTTTTAATCCCCAAAAGCAACAAATGAAAAATAATCTTACTTTGGTTGATAAATTAAATCACATCAAAAATTTATTTATTATTGGTAAAAGTGATGGGAATTTGAATGAAAAAGAGATTCAAATTATCTCTGATATTGCCAAATTTCATGAGCTTTCTGCCAAAGATGTAAGTTATATTTTGAACGAAAACACAAAATTTGATTTTACGTTGTCTAAAACCTTTACTGATCGACTTTCTTTGTTGTACGATGCTGTTTTGCTAATGGTTGTTGATTTGAAAATTCATCAAAATGAAAAGGCAATTTGCATTGATTTAGCTAAAAAATTTGAGTTTAATCCTCAAATTATTGATGAATTAATTGAGGATATTTTGAGTTATATTTTAGAAGGAAAAGAATGCGATGAAGTGATGGAATATTTGGTTAAATACTCCCATCCAAAGCAAAATTTGAATTAAATTTTTATTGAAAAAGCTGATAAATCGTTAACAAAGAAATCACACTCGTCACTCCTCCAATTACATAGTTGATATTCTTCAAAATAAATGAATCTTCTTCCGATTTTGAGTTAAAAAATTTCAGATACAGACCAAAAATAATCATCGAACCAACTACAACTCCTAAAGCAAAAACTGAGCTATTTGGTTGTCCAAAAACATTAACATTATACGAAACCAACGTTGCGCTTAAAAACACATAAAAAGGTATAGGAAAAACATTTACAGCGGATAACAATAATCCGTAAATGAATTTATTTTTTTGTTTTACATCACCTTGTTGTTTTAGCTTTTTATTCTTCTTTTTTTGATCTTGTTTCTTCGCAAAAAAGAGAAAATAAATCGTAATAATTACAAAAACAGCTAATCCAACTTCCCTAAAAATTTTGGTAACTTCTTCATTAAAATCAATAAATTTTGCTAGAAAAATTGCTAAATAAACCTGAATTGCAATCGTAACCGCAGTTCCAGACATAAAAGTATATGCACTTTTTACTCCTTCTTGTTTCCCAATTTTTACCACCGTCATATTCAACAATCCAGGAATGGACGATCCAATAAAAGCTGTGAAAATTCCGATTAAAAGTAGTTCTAAATACTGCATTAATTCTTTTTAAAAAGGTTTGCAAATTTAGACAAACTTGTTGGAGAAACCTATTGAAGTCATATGAATCATTCAAAAAAATATTACTTAAACGTCCATATTAACGCTGATTCTATTGATGAATTGAAAATTGTGAAATGATTTTGAGAAGGATCATGTAAATAATTCCAATTTGATTTCAAGTTATCTTTTTCTTGCAATTTTTCTACAAATTGATCAGTAAACTTTGAAATTGAAACTGTTTTAGAACTTGAAATCCAAATCTTTTTATTTACTAACAGATTAAAATCAAATTTTTCAAAATAAGAATCAAACAATTCGTGATTATTCCACCAAAGCGAAGGATCAATTGCAATAAAAGAATCAAAATAATGTGGAAAATAAAACAATATATCCATTACCAACAATCCGCCTAAAGACTCACCTACAATGATTTTCGAGTTATTTGTCTTGTAATTTTTCGAAATATGAGGAAGCAATTCTAACACAATAAATTTTTCAAAATTCTCTGCATTTCCATATTCTGGAACCCATTTTTTGTCTTTTACAACATTTGTATTTCTTGTAAAATCAAAATTTCGATTGATATTTTCGATTCCCACAATCATCAATGGTTGAATACGATTTGATTTAATTAACTCATCAATAAGCTTTGTTATTTGTTTAAATTTCTCATTAATGCCGCCATCCAATAAATACAAAACAGGCAAACTTTCATTTTTAAAACGTTCTGGAATCCAAACAAAAATATTTCTTTCTTGATTTAAAAATTCAGAATATAACTTTTCCTTTTTGTAATTTAATTCGCTTGACATATCTACTTTTTTGAGACTTTATTAAAGTTAATTGAAAAAAATCAATAAAAAAACCACTTCAAATGAAGTGGTTTTTAAATTTTATTTTGATAAAAATTACAATGAAGCTAATTGTTCTTCAATTTGTGCAATTTTTTCTAAAGCATCTGCCTCTTTTTTGCGTTCTGCATTAATTACTTGTTCTGGCGCACCAGCAACAAATTTTTCGTTTGATAATTTTTTACGAACAGAATTTAAGAAACCTTTGTTGTAATCCAACTCTTTTTGTAATTTCTCGCGTTCAGCTTCAATATCGATATTATCAGACATCGGAACCATAAATTCTAATGTCCCAACGCGGAAAGCAAAACCTTTTTCTGGTTTATCTCCTGTATTGAAATTAGAAACATTTCCTAATTTAGAGAAAACATCTACATATATTTCGTTCGCAGCTTGAGCATCAGCAAAAACTTCTAAAGCTTCTTTTGGTGACATTCCTTTTTCTGAACGTAATCCACGAATTGCTGTAGTTGCTTCTTTTGTATTCTCGAAATTCTTGATAATTTCTTCGTTGAAAGATGTTACTTCTGGATATTTAGAAACAATCAGTGCTTCATCATCCGTTCTTTCAGCAATTAAATGCCAAATTTCTTCTGTTAAGAAAGGCATAAATGGATGTAAAACTTTCAATACATTTTCTAAATAAGAAATTGTTGCTACATAAGTTTTTGCATCAATTGGCTCACCAAAAGTAGGTTTAATCGCTTCTAAATACCAAGAACAGAAATCATCCCAAATCAATTTATAAATCGCCATCAATGAATCAGATAAACGATATTGATCGTAATTATGTTCGATATCTGCTAACGCTTGTTGGAATTTATTTTCGAACCAGTCAACCGCTTTTGCTTGAGCAGAAGTTTGTTCTAAATCTTCTTTCACTTCCCAACCTTTGATCAATCGGAAAGCATTCCAAATTTTATTAGCAAAATTACGTCCTTGTAAACATAAATCAACATCGAAAGGTAAATCGTTTCCAGCAGGCGCCGTTAACAACATTCCCATACGTGTTGCATCTGCACCATATTCATTCATCAATTCGATTGGATCTGGTGAATTTCCTAACGATTTTGACATTTTACGTCCTTGTTTATCACGAACAATTCCTGTAAAGTATACATTTTCGAAAGGTAATTCGTTGCGATACTCATATCCAGCCACAATCATACGCGCTACCCAGAAGAAAATAATATCCGGACCAGTTACTAAATCTTGTGTTGGATAATAATAATTGATTTCTTCATTTTCTGGCTCATTAATTCCGTTGAAAACAGAAATTGGCCATAACCAAGAAGAAAACCAAGTATCTAACGCATCTTCGTCTTGACGTAAATCTTCGATTGTTAATGCTACATTTCCTGTTTTTTCTTGTGCTAATGGTAAAGCTTCTTCTTTTGTTATAGCCACAACGAAATCTTCGTTTCCATCACCATAGAAAAATGCAGGAATTTGGTGTCCCCACCATAATTGACGAGAAATGTTCCAATCTGTTACATTTTCCATCCAATTACGATACGTATTTTTAAATTTCGCAGGATGAAATTTAATCGTATCATTCATTACATTATCTAAAGCTGGTTTAGCTAAATCTGTCATTTTCAAGAACCATTGATTAGAGATTTTAGGCTCAATCACCGCTCCTGTTCTTTCAGATGTACCAACTTTATTATTATAATTTTCTACTTTTTCAAGTAAACCTTTTTCTTCTAATTCTTTCTCGATTTCTTTACGCGCTTTGAAACGATCTAATCCAGCATAACTTAATCCTAAATCATTCAATTTCGCATCATCTGTAAAAATATCAATGAAATCTAAGTTATGTTTTTTACCTAATTCGTAATCGTTTACATCGTGCGCAGGCGTAACTTTAAGACATCCTGTACCAAATTCGATATCAACATACTCGTCTTCGATAATATTTACTTTACGACCAACGATTGGAACAATAACTTGTTTTCCTTTCAACCATTCGTAGCGCTCGTCATTTGGATTAATACAAACTGCAGAGTCACCAAAAATTGTTTCAGGACGAGTTGTCGCCACAACAATATATTGATCAGTTCCGTCAACTTGATATTTTAAATGATATAATTTTCCATTTTTATCAACATGGATAACTTCTTCGTCAGAAATATTTGTCTTCGCTTCCGGGTCCCAGTTTACCATACGGTATCCACGGTAAATTAATCCTTTGTTATATAAATCAACAAAAACACGTTGAACAGATTCAGATAAATCTGGATCCATCGTAAATTTTGTACGATCCCAATCGCAAGAAGCTCCTAACTTTTTCAATTGATCTAAAATAATTCCACCATGTTTATGCGTCCAATCCCAAGCATGATTAAGAAATTCTTCACGACCGATATCAAATTTAGAAACACCTTCCTCTTTTAACTTCGCAACAACTTTCGCTTCAGTAGCAATCGAAGCATGGTCTGTACCTGGTACCCAACAAGCGTTAAATCCACGCATACGCGCACGACGAATTAAAACGTCCTGAATCGTATTATTTAACATATGTCCCATGTGCAAGACACCTGTTACATTTGGTGGTGGAATGACGATTGTGTAAGCTTTTCTTTCATCTGGAGTAGATTTAAAATACTTCTTCTCCATCCAGTATTCATACCATTTTCCTTCAACTTCCGTTGGCGTATATTTAGATGCGATTTCCATTATTTATATATGACTTAAAATAAATTTGGGCAAATTTACACAATCTGCCCAACATTTCTAAGATATTATATAATTTGTTTATTTATTCAATAAATCAATAAGTTTAATTAAATCTTGTTCTTTTTTTATGCTAAGTTTATTTGTACTTACAATTTGATTTACGTCTTTATCTGTAAAATCTTTAAATTTTTTAGTTGAATTTGGAACATTATACATTTTATCACTATAACCAATCAATAATTTCTCTTGTTTAAAATAATTTCTCTTATTAGAAGCATTTAAACCACCAGCACCAAGACCATCTACTCCATCATTAGATAATTTTCTATAAAGTACAATTTTTCGATCTAAAGGTGATAATACTTGTAAATATCTTGATGTTAATGTACCCCCATCAATATAACTTACATACTTAAGAATTTTACCATCATCGAATCTAATAGTCTGGTTTGATAATTTATTCATTTTATATAAATATCCATCTCTTAAAAACTCTAAATCGTCTAGTAATGCATTATATCTAAAATTCTCCTTTTCTTTGAAACCATCTATACTTGCAGGAAGAAAATTAACATTAAAATATTCATCTTTATTAGTAACTCCTTCTGTATATTTCTGTTGTTTTACTTCTGCAACAATAGTTTGTAGATTATATTCATTAACAGTAGCTGCAGAAGACATTTGTGCATTAGTAAAATTGTAAACTAGAAGCATTATTGTAACAATTATTCTTTTCATATTAATATATATTAAACCCGTTGTGCATTTTAAAT
>NZ_DICC01000040.1:0-62748 GCF_002415215.1 Empedobacter sp. UBA5036 | reverse complement strand
AGTTAGTAAGATACTACCTTAATAAAAAAACTCTTCAAGAATCTTGAAGAGTTTTTTTATGTATTTATAATTTTAATATTTATCGAAGTGTAATCACATTTTGACCAACTTTGTATCCATTTTGGTAAATATCGATTTTATATTCACCTTTTGGAAAGTCATAATCAACCCAGTCAAAATTAACTCTTGAACCAGACATATTATTGTAATTAACTTTTACACGATCAGAATATTCTACAGAAGATCCAGAACGTAAAGTTGTTTCACCTGCATCAGCACCTTTAAATTTTCCTATCTCGCCGCTTGGTTTATAAATAGATACATACAATTCTTTGGTTTCTGAAGTCGCATTCAAGTTTTTATCCAAATCAAAAGATACTCTAACTTTATCAATTCTTCTTGCTCGCGTTGTTTCCACTTCTTTTCCGCTTGATTTTACTCTCAAACCTTTAATCGTATAATTTGAAATCGATAAAGTAGAATTTGTCTCTTTGATTAAATTCTGATGATTTTCTTTTTCAGTACTCAAATTTGATTCAACAGTTTTTTTCTGCTCATTCAAATGAGAATTTTCCGAAGTTAACTCTGTATTCTTGTTTGTCAGCTTTTTATTTTCGTCTTTCAAGCGAACAATTTCTTCTTTATAAACTTTAATATCTGCTTGTAAAGAGGTTATCAAACGTTTAGCACGCTGCAACTCTCCATTTGTAATGCCTTCTTTATTTAAGATTGATTGAATCTCTTTTTGTTTCTCCAAAATCAATCGATCTTGATAACTTAAAGAAGAATCTTTTTTTACAACTCGAGTTTTAGCATCATCAAAATCTGATCTAATTATACGTAATTCTTGTTTCAGAATTTCTCTAGATCGTTCCAAATCATTGATATCACTTTGCATTTCTATCGAAGATTTTGCATTTGCTTCTTTAGAATATACAATATACCCAATAGCTAATAACAAGGATACTGCTAAAACAGCAATAATAATATTCTTTACGAATTCATTTTTATGTTTAGGGTTTGTAGAGGGCTCGAGATCTTTGTATTCAGTCATTTTAATTATTTCGAGGAAAAATTATTAAATCAAAAATTAAACCAATTTTATAATAATCAATAACTAATGTTAAATTTAACATTTATAAATTGTAATAAAACTTGATAAATAAAGACTTTTTAATCGTTTGTCTCTTTTTTAATGTCTTCAGAAGCTTCGTCTAATTTATTTTCGGCTTTTGTTTTTAACTCATCAGCTTTTTCTTCCAATTCTGTTTTTTCTTCTTTAAAAGTTTCTTTCAAATCCGAAACTTTCTCTTTCACAAAAGCACTTGTTTCTTTCATTTGCTTTTCCGCAATATCTTTTACTTCGTTATAATCTTGTTTCGATCTTTCTTTAAAATCTCTAGCGGCTTCTTTCGATTGTTCTTTCAAATCACCCGAAGCATCTTTTATATTATTGATTGTTTTACGCGCAAAATCCGATGCGTCATCTGCAATCAATGTTCCTGCTTTTTTTACAGTTGCCGAAACATCGTCAAATTTATCTCCCGCAACATCAATCGCAGTTTCAGTTTTTCCTAAAATTCTTTTCAAAAAAGTTCTAAGTCCCATAATAATTTATTTTGTTGATTATTTTCAGTTTAAATTTACAGCTTCATTCGCAATTTTAGAAAGAATTAATTTAATTTTTTATTTAAAAATATGAATTTCAACTATTTTAAACGATATTATCTCCGAATTTTAATGTTCAGTTTACTAACTATTTTTAGTTGTAATCCGAAGAAAAATCAATCCGAAACACATCAAAATACTTCATCCGAAGAAATATCCTTCAAATATTCGACCAAAAATAAAAACTTTGTCAGCGCACATCGTGGCGGAAGTGGAATACATGGTTTTCCTGAAAATTGTGTCGAAACTTTTGAACATCTTTATCAAAAAGGAATTCAAATTTTTGAGATTGATGTTGCCGAAACAAAGGATAATCAACTTATTTTAATGCACGATAATTCGTTGCAACGAACAAGCACAGGGCGACAAGATGTCAATCAAGTTGACTTAAAAACCATTAAGGAATACTTTTTGGTAGATGATTTTGGACAACAAACGTCATACAAAATTCCGACTTTTGCAGAAGCACTAAATTGGGGAAAAAGTAAACCAATTTATTTTATGGTTGACATCAAAAAAGGTGTTGATTATCGTGATATTGTAAAGACAATAGAACAAGCAAATATGCAAAAACAGGTTGTTTTGGTGACGTATACAGTTGGTCAAGCGAAAAAGTTACATCAACTTGCGCCTGATATGTTATTGTCTGTTTCGATGCGAAACGAACGAGAATTTAATGAAATGATGAACAGTGGAATTCCGACTGACAAAATGGTTGCATTTACGGGAACTCGACGCAATGACAAATCATTTTTAAATAAAATTCATGACAAGGATATTTTGGTCATTTTTGGGACGTTAGGAAACTTAGACAAAAGTGTTTCGGCGAGAAATGGACAACTTTACCGCGATTTAGAAAAAGATGGTGTCGACATTTTTGCAACAGACAGAGCAATGGATGTACATCAAACGATTAATAAAAATTAAATGGAAACAATATCACTTAAGGATTCAAATTATTTTTCAAAATTGATGCTAAATTATATCAATCAAGACGAGGATTTGAAAAACTTCTACAACCTATTTCCAACCAAAGAAAACTATATAAAACAAGCGAAAAATAAGCTTGGACATTATAAAAATAGAGCAATTCTTGTTGAACAAATTTCGAAACAATTAGGTCATTTAGATTTATCGGAAAAGCAACAAAATAATCTACAAAAATTAAGAGAAAAGAATACAGTAACAATTACGACTGGACATCAATTAAATTTATTTACAGGTCCAATTTTCTTTTTTTATAAAATTTTGCAAGTTATCAAAGCATGCGAGGAATTGAATAATGAACAAAGTGAAATCAATTTTGTTCCGATGTTTTGGATGGCGACAGAAGATCACGATTTCGAAGAAATTAATCATTTCAAATTTGGAGATCGAATTATTCATTGGGAAAAAGAGTTTGGCGGACCAGTTGGACGTTTATCAACAGATGGTTTACAAAAAGTTTTTGATTCATTTTTGTCATTAATTCCAAATGGAAAAAAGAAAACTGAATTGCAAAATTTGATTGAAGCATCTTATTTATCGAATGATAATTTGACAGATGCAACACGAAAATTGGTTCATTTATTGTTCAAAGATCTTGGATTGTTGATGATTGATGGAGATGATAAAGAATTGAAAAAACTAATGATTCCCACTTTTGAGGAAGAATTAATTGAGTCAACATCATTCAAAAAAGTAATACCTCAAAATGAGAAATTAGAACAATTGGGTTATTCTATTCAAGTAAATCCTCGTGAGATAAACTTGTTTTACATCAATCAAAATAATTCTCGTGAACGTATTGTTGAACAAAATGGAACGTATTTTGTCAATAACACTTCAATCAAATTTTCGAAAGAAGAAATTATTGCCGATTTACATCAAAATCCAGATAAATTTAGCCCAAATGTGATTTTGAGACCATTGTACCAAGAAACAATTTTACCAAATGTTGCCTATGTTGGCGGCGGTGGCGAAATGGCTTATTGGTTACAACTGAAAGAAATGTTCAATCAATTTGAAGTTGATTTTCCACTTTTAGTTTTGAGAAATTCATTGTTAATCCGAACTGAAAAACAATACGAAAAACAACAAAAATTAGATCTATCAAACGAAGATTTATTTTCGAATAGTTTAGCAATCACAAAAAAACGTTCGATAAATTCATCAGAAATTGCTCCAAAACTTCCTGAATTGGAAGAAGAATTAAAAAGCATTTTTGAACGTTTGGAACATTTGAGTTCGTTAACAGAATCTTCTTTTGCCGATATGATACAAGCGCAGCGTACAAAACAATTGAAAGGTTTTGAGAAAATAAAACAACGTTTGGTGCATGCAGAAGTGAAAAAAAATGAAGATTTATTGAAGAGAATCGAGCAATTATTAAATGATCTTTCTCAACAAAATGGTTTGCAAGAACGTGTGAAAAATTTTGCTGATTTTGATTACATTAATATTCAGTATTTCATTGATTTTATTGAAGATAGTCTTCGACCTTTTGAATTTGAGTTCATCATAAATACATTGAAAGAGGAACTCTAAACAAAACATAATTTGTATATTTGACCACGAAAATTCATCTAAATGAAAAAAATATTAGCTTTATTGTTATTTGTTGGTGCATCAGCACTTTATGCTCAACAAAAAACGCATACAGTTCAAGCAAAAGAAACCGTTTACGGAATTTCGAAGCAATATGGTGTTTCGCAAGAAGAATTGTATAAAGCCAATCCTAAAATTGAAAAAAATGGGATTCATCCAGGTGATTTGATTGTGATTCCAGGTAAAGGAACTACGACAACCAAACCAACTGAAACCAATACACAAACGACTCCGTCAAACGTAAATACTTCAGACGATAATTATCAATATATTACAATTGAGCCGAAAGAAACGGTTTACAATTTGACAAAAAAATATAAAATTTCGGAAGAAACATTGAACTCATTAAACCCTCAAATCAAAGAAAGAGGTTTAGAAGTTGGTGACGTAATCAAGCTTCCAAAAGATGTGACAAACAAAGTTTTTTCTGTTCCAAAAGGAACACATTTAATCAAAAAAGGAGAAACTTTATACACTTTAGCAAAACAATATAATGTAAGTGTTGACGATTTATATGCAGAAAATCCAGCTTTACAAACAGGTGTAAAAGAAGGAATGGTGATTACAATTCCTAAAAAATCTGGTTCTGTTGTGATTGAAGAAAATACGATCAATTATGTTGTTCAGAATGGAGATTCGGCTTACGGAATTTTAGAAAAATACAACACGAATTTAGATGAGTTATTGCGTTTAAATCCTGATTTAATCAATGGTTTAAAAGCTGGAATGACACTTAAAATTCCATTGCAAAAAAATGCTAAAATCATCAAATACGGAACTGCAGGAAAGTTGAAACGTGCTAATGACAATGAAATTAATGTTGCTATTATGCTACCTTTTGATGTTGCAAATAATCCGCAATTAAAAAATTCGCAAGCAATGCAATTTTTTACTGGAGCTAAATTAGCGTTGACTCATTTGGCGAAAAAAGGTAAAAATGTAAATGTGAAAGTGATCGATACGAAAAACGGAAACTTACAAGATATTCTATCAACAACAGATTTTAGTAAAACGGATGCTGTTATCGGCCCATTGAACACGTCTGATATTACAGAAGTTGCCAACTTCTTCAGTAATTCTGGTATCGCTGTGATTTCGCCTTATGCAAATGACGATTCGTTAAATTCTTTCAATGATTTATTGATTTCTAATCCAAAAGATGAAGTAATTGCAGATCAAATCATCGAAGAAATTGGGAAAAACTTTGCTGGAGAACAAGTTTATTTATTAACAAATCGTGACGATCAAGAGTTAGCAAGTTATACGAAAAAACAATTAGAAAAACAGTTGAAAGCAAATGTTGTGATTGTAGATAGCGCAGCAAAAATTGTTCAACCACACGACAAAGTAAACGGCGAAGATTATTACACACCAATTATCACAGTTTTAGTTGGTGATGATGATAATTTGGGAAAACAATATTTAGAGAAATTAAAAACATTTAACAAAGACAATATCAAAGCCTTCGGGATAAAATCAGTTTCGGTTTATGATGTTTATAGTGCAGATAATGCGAAGAATATTGATGCATTCCGTGAATTTGGTTTTGTGTTTAGTACTGCGCGATTAATCAATACAAGAGATACGGAAGTACAAAGTGTAATCAAAGATTTCAAGGAAGTTTATTGTGAATTTCCGACACGTTACGAGCAATTAGGTTACGACGTAACTTACGATATTGTGGACAGAATGAATAATAAAGGTGATGTTACCAACAATATTACAACAGAAAATACACGTTTGGCATCGAAGTTTGCATACAAAAAAATAAGCGGAAGCAAAGCTTATACGAACGATGCAAGCCGAATTGTACGTTTACCTAAAAAGTAATTTTATCAAAAATTATATACCAAAAAGCGATGCTAAAATTTAGCATCGCTTTTTCTTTTTATCAAGATTTAGAATTAAAACCTTGTATTGAACGGATTTTTTCTAAATTTGACTATGCACAAACTTAAAGACAATTTACTCGTAAAAGTTATTCTTGCCATTGTACTTGGAATTTCACTCGGCGGAATAATACCAGAAGCTATTGGTCGTATTTTTATGACTTTCAATGATTTTTTTAGCGAATTACTTAACTTTTTAATCCCATTAATCATTGTTGGATTAATCGTTCCATCAATTGGAAGATTAGGACAAACAGCCGGAAAATTATTATTAGCAACCGTTTTAATTGCTTACGGATCAACCATTTTTTCAGGATTACTAGGCTACTCAGCGAGTATGTCTATTTTTCCACAATTATTAGAACATCAAACTGGGCAAATTAATTTAGCAGAAAAAGCCAAAGAATTTACACCATACTTTTCGATAGAGTTTCCTCCGTTATTTGATGTAATGCCAGCTTTGGTATTTTCATTTCTTTTCGGAATTGGATTATCACGATTAAAAGATTCGACTTTTGGAAAATTTGCAGATGATTTCGAAGAAATTATTACGTATTTAATTCAAAATTTAATCATTCCATTATTACCAATATTCATTTTCGGAATCTTCTTGAATATGTCATATTCAGGGCAAGTGGTAACAATTATGAATGTATTCCTTAAAATAATTGGTGTAATTTTCGTGCTACATGTTTTCTTGTTAGTGCTTCAATTTACAATTGCCGGAATTATCGCAAAAAAGAATCCATTTAGCATGTTGAAATTGATGTTACCTGCTTATTTCACAGCATTAGGAACACAATCTTCTGCGGCTACAATTCCTGTAACAATTGCGCAAGTAAAGAAAATTGGAGTTCGCGACGAAATTGCCAATTTCGCTGTGCCGTTGTGTGCAACAATTCATTTATCTGGTTCGATGCTAAAAATCGTTTGTTGTTGTTTAGCATTGATGTTAATCCAAGGAATAGAAATTGATTTTGTTCAATTTTTAGGATTTATCATGATGCTTGGAATTGCAATGGTTGCAGCGCCTGGAGTTCCTGGTGGAGCGATTATGGCAGCAATTGGTATTATTGCGTCGATGTTAGGATTTAATGCAGAAAATCAAGCGTTGATGATTGCACTTTATATCGCAATGGATAGTTTCGGGACAGCAGGAAATGTGACTGGTGACGGTGCCATCGCTGTAACATTGAATAAATTATTTAAAAAAGAAGTTCAATAAAAATATAATTTTAACCCAATAAAAAAAGAGTTCCAAAAATTATTTCGGAACTCTTTTTCGTTTGAAAATATTTAAAATAAATGAAGAATGTTTATTGTAATCCAATTCCTCCTCCTTGGTTTTCTGTTTTATTCTGTTGAGCTTCGGCTCTTGATTTTACCTTACCACCGAAGTTGTAATTAAATCCTAAATAAAATGTTCTTGATTCCCATTTGAATTTTGCAAAACCTTCGTATGGATTATCCATATTAACACGTGCTTTCATTGTATTGAAAATATCATTTACACGAGCTGAAAATGATGCTTTTCCTTGCATAAAACTATATTTTATTCCTAAGTCCATACGCCACATATCTAACATTTCTCCTTGTAAAAATTTATTTTTACCTCTGAAGAATCCAAATTGTTGTAAACTTAATTGTTTTGTTAATGTATAAGTATTATTCATTCTCAATGACAATGTATTCGCTGTAATTTTCTTAACAACAGGATTATTATTTTCATCCTCTATAACACTTTGCATTTCTGATGAAGTAAAATCTCCGGCAAGATAAGTACTCATCCATTTAGTTAATTTATAGTTCCAACTTGCTTCAACTCCATAACTATTCACTTTATCATAGTTCATATTATATTGTATAAAAGCTGATTCTACTTCTGGATCTTTTTTGAAAGTCTGAATAATATTATCAGTTACATGACGGTAAAATAAATTTCCTGAAATTGATCCTTTTTTCAATTGTTTCAAATACCCTAATTCAATTGAGTTTGTATATTCTGGATTAAGTTCTGGATTACCTTTACTTGACATTAAAGCTGTCGTAAACTGAGGTACAGGTGTTAACTGATACATTCCTGGACGATCAATTCTTCTACTATAGTTAAATGATAATTGATCCTTTTCTGTCAAATCATATGTTAAGAAAGCAGATGGAAATAAATCTGTATAATCTTTTTTCAAAGTTCCAGAGTTATTAGGCGCAAATAACCAATTTCCATCATCCTCTACACGTTCTAATCTCAATCCTATTTGAGCTCCGAATTTGTTAAATTTTTGTTTATAATTCGCGTAACCCGAGAAGAATTTACGCTCAAATTCAAAATCAACATTTGGATTAAAGTTTACAGCATTTTCAGTAATTACATCTGTAGATCTTAAAATATTATCATTCGTTTCTCTTCTGAATTGTAAACCTGCTTCTAATTTTCCAGCATCTTTTATTTGATTCGTATAATCTAAATTGATTCGAGTATTCGTTGTTTTATCATTTCGATATTCTTGATAGAACTTACTTTTTGGGTATGTGTTGGTGTAATCTCTATCATCATCTTCTTTACTTGTCGAATAAAATGCATCCAAAATAATATTATGATCTTCTTTTTTGAAATCATGTTTGAAGTTTAAACTATAATCCGAACTTTTTGAATCTGACCAAATATCATTTCTATTCAAATCATTTTTTACACCTTGTAAAATATTTGTATTAATTAACGCATTATGATCTCCATTCCATTGATTTGTATAAACTGTCAATGCATTTTGATCATTAATAAACCAGTCAAAACCTGCTTTATAAGATAAATTTCTATTTTTATTATTCTGAATATCAAACAACTGATCTATATTATCAGAATAATTCTGACCAATACCATTTTGTTTAGATGGACGATCTGCATAATTTACATTACCAAATAAATTGAACTTTCCTACATTTACGTTTGCATTAACAGATGAATTGAAACGTGATTTTTTACCTTGCTCGTATCCAGCAATCAAACCAACATTATACCCTTTTTTCTGCCCTTTTACCAATACGATATTAATGATTCCAGATTTTCCATCAGCTTCATATTTAGCAGACGGATTTGTGATAATTTCTATACGTTGAATTTGATTAGAAGGAATTTGTTTCAGTAATTGAGCTGCAGATTGAGACGACGGCTTACCATCTACATAAACTTTTACATTTTCATTTCCTCTCAACGATAAAGCACCTGATTGTTGATCAACATTAACTGAAGGAATATTATTCAGAACCGATGCAGCATCTGTACCAGCAGAAACTAAATCGTTCCCCACTTCTACAACACGTTTATCTATTTCATTACGATATTGTGAAGTTTGCGCACGAACAAATGCTCCTTTCAGTTCAACTGTTTCGGCTTTTTCTGCTTGTAAAATGATGTTACCTAAATTTAACTCACCTCGTTTTACTTCTGCAGTTGTTACAGATTGTTGATAACCAAATTCTGTAATCACCAAACGATAACTTCCGTCTTCTAAATCTGGAATCTCGAATGTTCCGTCTGCGTTCGTATACACTTCATCGAATAATTCTTTTGAATCTGCTTTATAAATCTGAATCGCAGCCATACCAACCGCTTCATTTTTTGCATTTTCAATCTTTCCTTTCACAGGATGTTGTTCCTGCGAGAATCCGTAAATAGAGCAAACGGAGAAAAGAATAGCTAAAGTAAATTTGTTTAATCTCATAGTTAATATTTTTTAATAGTACTATGTTTTACATAATACATAATAAGAGTTGTCCGTACTTTTTCCTAATTAGACGTTTTAAAAAATGTTTTGTTACAAAATATTTAACCTTTTTTTATTTTTCAAGTACTATGTTTTGCATAATACGTAAACCTAATCGTTGGATGATTTTACTAATAAGACGCAACAACTTCAATAATGTTACAAGAATTTTTAATTTTTTTTAAAATTTTTTTCCTCGACTGAAAAACTTACATTTATCATTCAATTAATATTAATCAAAAAATTGCTAAAACATTGAGTTCAATTGTCATATTAGGTGCGGGAAATGTTGCGTTTCACTTAACTCGTGCATTAATCGAAAACACTTGCAATGTTCGACAAATTTTCAATAGAACATTAGAACACGCTAGAGAAATCGGAGAAGCAAATAGAATTTCGTATACCGATAAAATTTCTGAAATAGAAAAAGCAGACATTTATATTATTGCGAGCGCAGATTCTGGAATCGAAGAGTTTTCTCATTATATTCCGTATGATGATGTTTTGGTTGTACATACTTCTGGTTCGTCTCCAATGTTTGTTCTGAAAGGCGATTACCGAAAAGGCGTTTTTTATCCGTTGCAAACTTTTTCGAAAGAAAGAACAATGCGTTATGATAATATTCCGTTTTTTATCGAAGCCGAAAATCCTGAGGATTTAAAGACGTTGAATGATTTAGGAAATCGAATTTCAAACGAAGTTCACGAACTTAATTTTGCAAGTAGAATGCAAGTGCATATGACAGGTGTTTGGGCAAATAATTTTGTCAATCATTTATATTATATCGCAGGAAATATTTGTGAACAAAACAATGTTCCGTTCGATGTTTTGTTGCCTCTTATACAAGAAACAGCAAATAAAGTGATCGAAATGAGTCCTAAAGATGCGCAAACTGGTCCAGCAAAACGTGGAGATCAAGTCATTATTGATCGTCATTTAGAGGCCTTACAAGATGATTCGAGATTATTACAGATTTACCAAATATTGACAGATTCAATCAAACGAGTTTACGAAAAATGATAAGTTATAAAGAAAAACTAAATAACATTAAAACCGTTATTTTAGATGTAGATGGAGTTTTGACAGATGGAAATTTAATTTTATTACCAACTGGCGAAATGGTGAGAACAATGAATACGCGTGATGGTTATGCGATGCAATTAGCCATCAAACAAGGAATTCGTATTGCGGTGATTACAGGCGGAAGAGATGAAGCTGTTGTAAATCGTTTAAAATATTTAGGCTTAACTGATATTTATGTAAACAAACGTGATAAAGTAGAAGCTTTCGAAGATTTACTTTTTTCTTATGGATTAGATCCTGATGAAATTGCTTATATGGGCGATGATTATCCAGATTTAGCTGTGATGAATTTAGTTGGATTATCAGCTTGTCCTAACGATGCGTGTATGGATGTGCGCAAAGCTTCGGAATATATTTCACCAGAAAACGGTGGAAAAGGTTGTGTTCGCGATTTATTAGAGCAAATCTTGAAAGTTCAAAACAAGTGGTATAATGCAGAAGAAATTGCTTCTGTATAAAAGTTTTTGAAATGTTATTAACAGAAAAATTTAAAAATACCAACATCATTTTGGCATCACAATCGCCAAGAAGAAAAGAACTTTTAGCTGGATTAGGATTGCAATTTTCGACAATTTCATTGGATATTGACGAAACATTTGATCGCAACGAATTCAAGAAAGAACAAATCACCGAATATCTTTCCGCTAAAAAAGCAAAAGCTTATACTAATATTCAACCAAATGATTTGATTATTACGTCGGATACAACTGTTTGGGTGGATGATGATTCGTTAGAAAAAGCTTCGAATAGAGAAGAAGCGTACGAAATGATTAAAAAATTAAGCGGAAAAACACATTCTGTTTATACATCAGTTACAATTCGTTCTTTAGAAAAAGAAGTTACTTTTTCAGACGAAACGCAAGTTACTTTCGCAGATTTAACAGATGAAGAAATTTATTTCTACATTGATAATTACAAACCTTTCGATAAAGCGGGCGCTTATGGAGTTCAGGAATGGATTGGTTACATTGGTGTGGAGAATATGAATGGAAGTTATTTCAATGTAATGGGACTTCCAACGCACAAACTATATAAAGAATTAGTAAAATTCTAAACATATAATCCAGCTCCGGCTGGATTTTTTTATTATTTGTCGTATTGAACTTGTTTCAATATCGCATCAAGAAACAGAAAAAAATTAAGCAAACTCAAAATAGCACTAAAGTAAAAATCATTCTGATGAAAAGAGGAATCTAAGATTTTTCATTTCTCTAATGCTACATTCAAAATGACAAAAAACTTACATCATTTCACTTTCTTCCGAAACTTTATTAATTATCGTATTTTTGTTTTTCTAAAAAATCAATTTTATGAAGGTCGGTTTATATTTTGGATCATTCAATCCTATTCATGTCGGACATTTAATTATTGCCAATCATTTTCAACAATTCACCGATTTGGATCAGGTTTGGTTTGTGGTTTCGCCTCAAAATCCATTGAAGAAAAAAAGTTCTTTAGCAAATGAATATGATCGATTAGAAATGGTAGAATTAGCGATTAAAGATTATCCTAATCTTCGTGCTTCTAACATCGAATTTACGTTACCAAAACCTTCTTACACGATTGATACATTAATTCATCTAAACGAAAAATTTCCTGAGCATGACTTTGCGTTGATTATGGGTTCTGATAATTTAGATGGAATTTCAAAATGGAAAAACGCTGAGATTTTAATGCGCGATTATCAAATGTATGTTTATCCGCGTCCTGGTTATTCGCAAGAAGAAAATTTGGATAATGTCGAAATGGTTGAAGCGCCTTTGATGGAAATTTCTTCTACATTTATCAGAAATGCAATCAAATATGAAAAAAATATAAAACCTATGTTACCTCCAAAAGTTTGGGAATATTTGGATGGAAGTAATTTGTATGGATAAATTTAATGTGAGAATTTGAAGGTTATGGACTGGGAAAATTTAATAGAATATGAATCATTAAGAATTCAAAAACAATTTGCTGGTGAAATTCGGTTTGGTCCAACTTTTTTCTCGCTTAATTCTAATCCAGAAATTAAAGAATTGAATAGTAAAATCTTTGGAGATTGGTTTTATAAACACAATTCAACGATATATTTACAACAATGGAATTCTACTAGAAATCCAGATATAAATCTTATTTCAATAAATATATTTACACTTGAATATAAAATTGTATTAGAAAATATAAAATCTGTTTTTGGGAAAATGAGATGCAGAAATAATCAATTATATTTTGTAGATAAATACAATAAAAAAGAATATTTAATCACAGCATCATGACACAACAAGCTACTATAAATAATCTAGAAGAATTAGTTCCTTTATTTGATGCGTATCGTCAATTTTATGATAAGAAATCTGATGTAAAAGCAGCGGAAAAATTTCTAGAAGCCAGAATTGTAAATGACGAATCGGTTATCTTTTTAGCCTATAATAAAGACGAAAAAGCAGTTGGTTTCGTACAATTATTTCCTTCATTTTCATCTACTCGAATGAAACGTTTCTGGATTTTGAATGATTTATTTGTTTCACCAGAATTTCGCGGACAAGGTTTTTCAAGAGAATTGATAGAAGAAGCAAAAAATCTGTGTCGCAAAACAGATGCTTGTGCAATGTTGTTAGAAACAAGTGTTACGAATGATATTGGAAATTCATTATATCCAAGTGCTGGATTTCAATTGCGTGATGATGCAAATTTTTATGAATGGGAAGTTTAACCAAATTGACGTTTCAATTCGTAGATAATATCTTCTAATCCATTTAATTTTATTTCATAAACAGTGGATAAAAGAATTCCTAATTTCCCTTTCGGAAAACCACCTTTACCAACAAACCATTCCAAATAAGAAACAGGTAAATCGCACAACAATCGCCCTTCGTATTTACCGAAAGGCATTTTAGTTGTGACAATTTCTTTTAATATTTCGGGACGAAATCCTTCCATTATTTTACTACAGTTCCTTTGTACGTCGACATTCCATCTTTGAAATTCTTCGCATTTTTGAAACCTTTTTCTTGCATTTTTTCTGTTGCTAATTTTGCTCTAACACCAGATTTACAATAAATGAAATAATTCTTTTTTGTGTCTAATTTCTGAATTTCTTCTTCGAAATTTGGATTTTTAACATCAATGTTTACCGCTCCAGGAACATGACCTTCAGCAAATTCTTCAGGTGTACGAACGTCTAACAAAACATTCTTTTTGTTCTTGAAATTGATTTCATTTACATTGTCTAAAGTCGAAGTTACTTCTTCTATTCTCGCTTCTTTTCCTTCTGAACTTGACGAATTGCTTGCACAAGAACCTAAAAAAAGTGTTCCTGCAATCATTGCAACTCCTAAAATTTTATTTACCATTATATTGATTCATTGTATTCCCTAATCCTTGAAAAACAAACGACAAAACTGCATCAGCAGCCAAATTTAATCGTTCATTCATTTTTTCATTTTCTTCTGCCGACCAATCGCCTAATACGTAATCCACTTGTTTACCTTCCGAAAATTCGTTTCCTACACCAAAGCGTAATCGCGCATAATTTTGTCCGCCAACTTTATTTTGAATATCCTTCAAACCATTGTGTCCACCATCGCTACCTTTTCCACGCATACGAATTGTTCCGAAAGGCAAGTTCAAATCATCTGTAATGACAAAAATATTTTCTAACGAAATATTTTCTTTTTTCATCCAAAAACGAACCGCATCTCCACTCAAATTCATGTATGTATTTGGTTTTAACAACGTAACTGGACGCGCTTTATATTTAAACTGTGCTACTTCACCAAAATTTGATGGTGAAAATTTAGCATCAACTTTTTTAGCAACTTCTTCAACAACCTTGAAACCAATATTATGACGAGTATTTTCGTATTGAGCACCAATATTACCAAGCCCAATAATCAGATATTTTTGCATGAAACAAAATTACATCTTTTTGCAATGATTAGAAATAAATATTTACCTTTGCTTTAAAGTCTACTGAATTGGTATAGATTTTGTAAATACATGAAATCGATAAAAAATTATCATGAGAAAAATAATTAGCGTTTTAATATTATTTGTTGGAATTAATGCATTTTCGCAAAAAATTCCGTCAGTGATGAAAACTGAATTTCCCGCAACAGCTTTGCAAGATAGCGTAGTTGATTTAGAAGGAAATTCGGCAACCATAGAAAAAGTTTTTTCAAACTATAAAGGAAAAATTGTCTTGTTGGATTTATGGGCAACTTGGTGTGGAGATTGTATCAAAAACATGCCTGCTTTGAAATCTTTGCACGAAAAAAATCCTGACGTAACCTTTGTTTACCTTTCAATGGACAAGAATGAGGAAGCTTGGAAAAATGGTATTAAAAAATATCAAATTGAAGGTCAACACTTTTACTTAGGAAACAACTGGAAAGGCAATTTTGGCACAGGGATTGATTTAAATTGGATACCAAGATATTTGGTTCTTGATCAAAATGGAAAAATTGCAGATTATTACAGCGTAAAAGCTGATGATCCTAAAGTTCAAGAAACAATTGATCGTTTAAGAAATAAGAAATAAATAGTTTATAATTTACCAACCAAATGGTGATTGAAATTAAAAAATCAATCACCATTTTCTTTTATTAATCATTAGAAATCAATATCTTTCATAGAATAAAAATAAATATTCTATAATTTTTTATAGATCATTTTTTGTATCAAACTTTTAGTTATTATTGCATTGATTTTAATACCCTTTTTATTTATATGAAAATATGCTTCGTAATGTATCCTTGGGACAAGGTTGAACCAGGAAAAGACACCACTATGCGAATTATTAAAGAATGCGTAGATCGTGGATTTGAAGTATCCTATTTAACAAAAAAAGATATCTCTATTGCCAAAGGCAAAGTTGTAGGAAACTGCAAAAAGATGATAACTACAGAAACAAATGATTGTGTTGAGTTTTATCACACCATGAAATTTGAAAGTAGTATAAAAGATTTGACCGAATTTGATATAATTTTTATGAGAGCCGATCCACCAATTGATCCGCTTTTGTTGAATATGTTAGAATTAATCGAAGATAAAGTTTTCTTCGTGAATAAAATTTCGGGATTACGTAAAGCAAATAATAAAATATACGCCGCATCTTTTGATGATGGTCTAGAAACAATTGTTCCTCAAACACTTATTACAAAAGATATTGATTTGATAAAATCGTTTGTAGAAGAAAATAATTTCGAGAAATTTATCATCAAACCTTTAGACGGAATGGGTGGTAAAGGTGTTATACTTTTCGAACGAAAAAATATTGGTAACTTAAGCTCGATTTGCGATTTTTATATCAATCATACCGGATATTCTCAGCCTATTATTTGTCAAAATTATATAGAAGGTGCAGAAAAAGGTGATGTTCGCGCTATTGTGATTAATGGTGAACCGATTGGTGCAATTATGCGTGTTCCTGCAGAAGGTGACCACCGTTCTAATATTTCGGCTGGTGGTTCTGCGATTAGACACGAAATGAGTGAACATGAGTTAGATTTATGCCGTAAAATAGGAAAACAATTAAATGAAGATGGAATCTATTTTTGCGGAATTGATTTGATTAACGGTAAAATGGTTGAATTGAATGTCGTAAGTCCCGGAGGAATTGTTCCTCACAATAATGTAAACAATAACACGGAGATACAAAAACAAATTGTTTCGATGTTATTGGAGAGATATAAAGAATTTAAAGCATGAAAACCTTAAGTATACAGCAAATTTTAGATAATATTGAGAACGAAATTGTATTTGAAGCTTATGCAGAAGACGAATCATTCAAAATAAAAATTGACGAATACATTCCTTACGTTTGTGCAGCTATTCACGATGGTGGACAAATGCGTGACGATATTCGCGAAAAATGTTTATTGAGTAATTATGAGCGTTGGTATGAAGAAGATCCACATACTGCTGAGTTTATCGAAACTTTTCCTGTTCTTATTCAAGGATGTGATTCTCGATTTGAATACGATCTAAATCGTGGTCCAGAAACTGCTGTGTACGAAGAAGCTTGGGGAAAACAGGTTTGGAAAGAGCCTTTGTCGGTTTCTCAAAAACAAAAAAGTATTGCAAAACATCACGCTTTTTATGAAGTTTTAGAAGCTTTAATCAACAAGCTTGAAACTAAATTTAAGTCATGCTTGGTTTATGATATTCATTCGTACAATTGGAAACGCTGGGATCGTCCGGTTCCTGTGTTCAACATTGGTGCGGAACGAGTTGATAACGAACGTTACGGAAATTATGTAGAAAGTTGGCGCGATGAATTGGCAAATATTGAGTTAGAAAATATTCACAATTATTCGGCGATTAACGATGTATTTTATGGACGAGGATATTTGTTAGAATTTGTTACAAATCGATTCAAAAATACGTTGGTTTTAGCGACAGAAGTTTCGAAAATTTATTGTGATGAATTAACTGGAGAATCTTTTCCGGAGATTATTAACCAAATAAAAGAAGGTTTCAAATCGGCAATTCTTAACCATGCTTATGAGTTTGTAAAAACAGAAACGACGTACAAAGTAGGTTCTAAGCAAGTAAATATTTTGCACAATGAATTAGAATCTGACTTGGTTAAAATTGATAAACAATTGTATCAATTGGTTCAGAATTTTGAATTGTTAAGTGTTATCAATCCGATCAATTTAGAATTTGAAAAGAAGAAATTTTTAGCTTCAAAATATACATACGAACCACAATTTAAATACAATCCGCTTAACATTGATCCATTCGAATTTAAACGAAAATTATCGAATATTAAAGTCGAAAAAATCAATGATATTAGTATTCAAAATATGTATGTTAATACGATTAACGCTTATTTTGATAAGGTCGATTTATTAGCCAATCTTGGTACGGATAAATTCTTATACAATTCGTTGCGTTACTTTGGCGAACCATCCAAAAAAGATATCGAAAATGCGAACTTTATCCTTTATTGTCCTGAATTTAGAATGGATAAACAAGGAAATTATACAGAGGAAGAAGTGGTTAATCTTTTTAGAAATGCTACAAATGATTATGGTTTCAAATTTGACATCGAAGTTTCGGATGATATCGCATCAAAAGCACTTGTAATCAATAGCAAGAGAAAAGTTGTGATTAAACGTGGCGTTAAGTTTGACAAACGTTTTACAAATGGTTTAATTGAGCACGAAATTGGAGTTCACATGGTGACAACCATGAATGCGTTGGATCAACCATTAAAAATCTTTAGTATTGGTTTACCTGTAAATACATTAACTCAAGAAGGTTTAGCAATTTTAAGTGAATATTATTCTGATTCTATTAATCATAGCCGATTAAGAGAACTTGGTTTACGCGTTATGGCAGTTCATATGTTAACAAGCGGAAAATCGTTCAATGAAACGTTTATGGTTTTGATGGAAGAATACAAAATGCAACCAGAAGACGCATTTTATCTGACAACTCGCGTTTATCGTGGTGGTGGTTTTACAAAAGATGCACTTTACTTGAAAGGTTTGAAAACGATTTTGAATTATGTCGATCAAGGACGTTCTTTGGATAATTTATTGATTGGAAAAACTTCAGTTGAATACATTGATACAATTGACGAATTAGTTGAACGTAAAATGATTAATAAACCAAAATATCATACCAAAATTTTCAAAAAACATCTTGAAAATCCAGAAATCAACCCTATTTTACAATATATTTTTAACGGAATAAAAGATTAAAAAATAAAAACCCACTCAAATTTGAGTGGGTTTTGTGATTAATTCTCTTTCTCAATTCTTTTATCAAAATAGAATAATACAATTCCTAATGCAATAATACCTAAACCAAATAAACTTTCTTTTGGTTTTTGCATCAAAACGAAATAACAGATATATAAACTAAATGCTAAAAATATAGCAGGCAAGATATAAAAGAATTTACTTTTGATAATAGTTAATTGATCTTGTTTGATAAAGAAAGCTGTACAAACTGCTAATGTTGCTAATATTTGTAAAACAAACGATGTATAGGTAAAAATTACTTCAAAATCTCCTGAAAAAATAAGCAAAATACTAATTGTTGTATGCACCCAAATTGCACGAACCGGAATTCTATTTTTATTCTCTTTTGCCATAAAATTCCACAATTTATTTTCGCGCGCGGTGGCTTGTGTCAAACGAGAACCAATCCACAAATAACCGCTAATCGTCGCAATCAATTGCAAAGCAATAAAGCAACTCACCCATTTTACATTATTTCCAAGTAGATTACCAAACGAAATATTTGCAACATTTTCTTGTCCAGCCAAAGCTACTGATGATGCATGTTTCAAGAAAACATAATTTAGCAAAACATAAGAAATCGTGACAAAAATAACGCCTATAAATAATGCTTTTGGTAAGTTTCGTTTTGGTTGTTCAATTTCTTCTACGATATATGAAGCCGAATTCCAACCTGTATATGCGAAAGTGACATAAACCAAAGAAGTCGCAAATGCTGGAAGTAACAATTCATTTTTCCAAGTCGAATCAAAAAGTACCGCATTTGGTTCAACTGCTGGAGCAAAATAAAAACCTAAAGCAATTAAAACGATGATAAATACAACTTTAAGAACAGTAAAAATATTCTGAAATTTACTACTCAAATTTAGGCTGAATGATTGAAAAACAGCGACAATTAAAATCATGGCTATTGCAAATTCTTTTCCTAAATTCAACCCAAAAACATTGAGGTATTTTCCCATTGCCAAAGCCGCTAAAGAAATTGGAGCAGAGAAGCCTACAAACAAAGAAATCCAACTTGATAAATAACCAAAAACGGGATGAAATGTCCGAGATAAATATATATAATCTCCTCCTGATTGTTTAAATTTTGAAGCTAATTCCGAATAAATAAATGCTCCAATCAACGCTAAAAACCCTCCTATTAACCACAATAATAAGATAGAAGTTGTATTTTTTAGATCAGAAATTTGATATCCCAAACTGGTAAAAACACCTGTTCCGATCATATTCGAAATCACTAAAGCTGCTGCGGTTTTCCAACCAATTTTTGAATGCGCCATACACAAAAAAATGCCAATTGAATGTTTGAATTTACATTAAAATTGACACTTAGAATATTTTATTATTGATTAAAATTTAAAACTTGCACGCGCAAAATAATACGCTCCTGTCATCCCCATTTGAACCGGTGCATACGGAAAAACTCCATAATAAGAATTTTCGTAAACTTGTTTGTCTGGGAAAACATCAAACAAATTATTTGCACCAATTGTAAAGTTGAAATTCTTTGTGATATCATAACCAATCGATGCATCTGTCACCACTTTTCCCGTGTGTTCTTGGATACTTCCCCAAGGATATCCATCTTTTGTCACTTTTCCGAAATACGTGTTACGCACCATAAAATTGAATCCAGAAATTGCATAATTCAATCCTAAAGTTGCTTTTGTTTTTGGACTTAATGATTCGATAATATTGACTTGATCAGGACCAAAAAATTCATCTGTTGGAATTGTCAAAGCGGTTGGAAAATGATAACCGACAATCTTTGTTTCATTGATATTTCCTGATAAACTTGCATTCAATTTTCCTCGACCTAAACGAGTATCATAGGAAATTACTAAATCCAAACCTTTGGTTTCAGTATCAATTGCATTCGTAAAAATACGTGCTGTCGCAACATTATATTTTTCTAAAGCAGGATCTGTGATATCAGAAGTCAAGACAATTCGGTCATCAACTTTTATAAAATATCCATCCAATGTGATAAATAATTTTGAAGTCGGACGAAATGTTAAACCTAAACTTGCATTGATTGATTTTTCTTCTTTTAATTTATCCAAACCAATTTCTTTCGACAATTCAGACTCATTTCGAATAATTCCTTTTGTTACCAAAACTTGATCACCATTATCATTCAAGAATAAATCGGTATACGAATTACTGAAATATTTTTGTTGTAAAGAAGGTGCTCTAAATCCTGTCGAAATCGCTCCACGAACCGAATATCCTTTTGCGTATTCATATCGCATCGCTAATTTTCCGTTGATTGTACTTCCAAAATCTGAGTAATTTTCGAATCGTCCAGCTAAATCAGCTGTAAAATCTCCAAATTTCAATTCTCCATCTACATAAGCCGCAACTGAGTGACGATCACCTTTTACAACATTCAATGGAGAAAACCCTACAAAAGATTCAGATCCAGAACCTGAATAAGACGCTTCATCTCCAGCTTCAATTTTATATTGTTCAAAACGATATTCTCCTCCAAACGCTAAACTAACATTTTGATTGATTCGTTTCGAAAAATCTAAATTGACTGTATTTTGTAAAAATTGATGTTTCCCAGCGTAAAAATCGGTTGGAGAATTTAAGCCTAATGATTGATTAATTGAATTTTCTAAATCATACTTGAATGAATTTAATCCAAAAGTATTGCTCAAGTCAACTCTCCATCCATCATATGAATAACGTAATCCTGTAGAATTTGAATAATCATTTACATTAGATTTTAACGTTGCTTGAAAACCATTTGGATAAATTTTTAACGCATCTTCAGACAATTCACTTGGCAATCTTCTAAAACCAAATCCATTACCTTGGCGCAACGAAACTCCTCCAAATGAATAAAAATCTAATCGATCATTAATCGCCGTTTCAGCATTTACAAAAAATTGTTGATTCTTGATTGCCGCATCTCCAATTTGAAATCTAAAATCTTTTCTCGAAAGCCCTAAAGCAGCAATTTTAGCGTCATCCACAGCTCTTGCTACATCTGGATCATCTGCAAAATCGTACGCGAAATTATCTCCAAAAATATCTAAATTATGATCTTTCGAGCGATTTGTTTTTTTACGTTCACTTACAACAGCCGAAAAAACAATTGAACCTGATTGTCCTAATTTCGTTCCATAACTTCCGTTAAAATTATACGTTTCACCATCATTTCGAGAAGTCTGACCATACGTCAAAGATGCATCACCACCTGGTTTAGATTTCAAAACAATATTTACAACTCCCGCAATTGCATCAGAACCATATTGCGCAGCCGCACCATCACGTAAAACTTCAATTTTATCAATTGCTGAAATCGGAATTGCGCCTAAATCTGTTCCTACAGAACCATTTCCAACTGTATTTTGGTAATTCACCAACGAAGTTGTGTGACGTCGTTTTCCATTAATCAAAACTAAAACCTGATCTGGTCCCATTCCACGCAATGTCACAGGATCGATATGCTCAGTTCCATCGGCAGATGATTGACGAACAGAATTAAAAGAAGGAATAACCACATTCAAAATATCATTCACACTCAATTGAGGAGAAGACGTTTTCAATTTCTCAACATCGATAATATCGACAGGAACTGACGAATTAACCACCGTTCTTTCTGATGTACGACCACCGATTAAAATAACTTCGTTAAGATTTGTTTCCTCCTTTTCAACTTCTTGAGCAAAAAGTGTAGATGCGCAAATAAATGCGAATGAAGCAAGTAAAAATTTGTTTCTTTTCATTTTTAATTATCATAAAACTTTCAAGAAACCAACAGATAAAAGTGAAATACTTTTACTCATCTTTCCCTCTAATAGGTTGGATTTAGCACCTTAGATTATAAGTCATCTGGTTGCTAAGGTTTCACAGGGCCAATCCCTCCACCTTTCTTGATAAGTTATGCAAAGGTAATGTTAAAAAATGAAAACGCAAACAATACTCTATCAATTTCATAGAGTTATTGAATTAACAACGAAATATCCAATTCTTGGCTTTCGTCTAAATTCATCATCGCATTGATTCGTTTGAATGATTTAAAATTAACTAAATCTGAAACTTTTATATTTTTCTGAATGATTTCGCCTGATTGTAACAAAGCTTCTCGCATTGTCCCTTTCAACAGAAAAGTTCGTGGCGTGATCCATTGAGAACCGTCAAAAAAAACAATATTCGAATAAATACAATCTGTAATATAATTTGATTTTACCAAGACCAAATCATCTGTTTTTGACTCTTTTAAATATTCATCAAAAAACCAACGATCTAAATATTTGTAGGAATAATCAATTTTATTTTCGATCTCAAAAAGTTGAATACTTTCAATGGGTTTGATTTGATACGATTGAAATTCTACCGATTGAATTTCACGATCATAAACAATTCTAACTTTATATTTTTCGTCCGTTAAATCTGTCGGAAACTTAATAATTTCGTCCAATAAAATCGGATTGATTTCAGTAAAATTATCATTTCTTGTTCGATCAAATCTCGCTTGATGAAATTCTAAATTTCGAAGTTGTTTGTTTACACAACAAATCGATTCAATAAATTGGAACATACACTTTTTGTATTAATTCTTCGTACTCTGCTTTTGCCTTACTTTTTGCTGTTATTCCTCCTCCACTCTTGAAAAATAATTCACCTTGAATATTTTCAATGAAACGAATCATCACAGCACTATCAAGATTTTCGCCATCAAAAATACCGAAAACACCTGTATAAAAATTTCGATGATACTTTTCTGCTTCTAAAATAATTTCGATGGTTTTCTTTTTTGGAGCACCACAAATAGAACCAGCAGGTAAAAGTTGATCGAAAATCGTTCCTAAGTTTTGGTAATAATCATCATTCAAATCGCCTTTTATCTCAGAACTTACTTGCAAAAGTGTTGCATCATTTGTCTTCACCTCATCCATGTAGCGATAATTTATCACCTCAACATTTTCGGAAACAAGACTCAAATCATTTCTGATTAAATCGACAATTGTTGCATGTTCGGCAGCTTCTTTTTCATCATTCAAAATAAGTTGCTTCGCATTTAGAATCGAGGCATCAATGGTTCCTTTCATTGGATTTGAAAAGATTTTTTGATCTTCAATTTTCACAAAACGTTCGGGAGAAAAACAAACAAATTCGTTTTTATATTTCAATTTATATTTTGCTTCAGAAAACTGAAAAACTTCATCTAAAGTCAAATCTGTTTCAATTTTTGTTGGAAGCGTTAAATTCGTTAAATATGAATTTCCAAACAAAAGATTATCGTGAACATAATTGAATTTTGGCAAATATTCGTCAAAAGAAATCGGGAATTTATTGAATTTAAAATCTTTCTGAAAAAATTCTTTTTTTGTTGAATCTACTTCAAATTTTATCTCATCAGGTAATTCCTTCAACGGAATTACTTCTCCATTTTCTTTCAAAAAATCGATCATAAAAAAAAAGGGAACTTTTGCAGCTCCCAATTCATTCATTTTCGTAAAAATCGAATGCTTTGCTAACATTCGATAAAATTAATATTATTCTTGATTTGTACCAAGTAGATCAATTTCTGTTTTTTCATCATCTGTCAAAATCATATCTTTTAACATAAAATATACCATAATATAAGCAAATGGATACGTTGCAAGAGCACCTACATAACAAGCAATAGCACCAATTGAAGCAACCAGACTAACTACAATCGCCATTAAAACCATCCACCAAAAATTCTTTTTCACAATTGCATAAGACGTTTTCATTGCGTCAATAGCGCTCATGTTTCCGTAATGAATAAGATACGGAGCCAGATAAATACATGCTTGTAGAAACAATAAAAATACCATCGCCACTAAGATGTATAACATACCAAAAAGCGATGAACCAATCATTAATGCTGGATTTACGTTTTCGGGATCATTAAACATAAGTGGTAAAAAAGAAAAAATAATATAAGGCGACAAAACAACAAGCGAAACACCCATAACGATAAGTGTTAAAAGGAAATAGTTGCCTATATTTTTGAAACCTCCAAAAAAGTCACCTAACTCTAATGACATTTTGTTTTCTGCACGTTCTGCACCAATCATAAATCCCATTATCAGTGGATACATCACAAAAAACAATCCGATTACAGTGAACGAAGTAAACATATAAATAATAGCTGCGACAAGAGCATAAATAACAAATGGTTGCCAATTGTTTTGGAAAAGTTCTAATGATTGATTGAAATATTTCCCGATATCAAATTGAAATTTATTGTTTTTGTAATACTCAATTTTGTTGTAATCTAATGTTTTCATCTTAACGTTGGTTTAATTGAAATTAATGTAAATTTGCTTGATTAGTAGAATAAAATTAATAATTGTTACAACATGAATGCAAACGATTTATTATCAATCATAAAAAATAGACGCTCTATATTTCCTCCGCAATATAATCAAGAAGAAATTACGCGCGAAGAATTGAATCAAATTTTTGAGGCAGCAAATTGGGCACCATCTCATAAAAAAACAGAACCTTGGCGTTTTGTCGTTTTAGAAGGGCCTGCAAAAGACCGTTTCCGCGAATATGTAAAGCGTGTTTATGTACAAGGAACGCCAACAGATCAGTTGAGTGATCGCAAAATAAATGCATTAATTGAGAAATGTGATAAGTCGAATAAAATTGTTTTAATCAATTTTATCAACACAGAAAAAAATCCTGAATGGGAAGAATTAGCTGCAACTTCTATGGCTGTTCAAAATATGTGGTTAATGGCAAGTGCGCTAAACATTGGTGCATATTGGTCTTCTCCAGCAAATATTATCGCCAATGTTGATGAGTTTACAACTATGGAAGAAGGCGAAAAATGTGTTGGTGTTTTCTATATGGGAAAAATTGAAGGAGATTCTCCAGAAGCTGTTCGTCAACCAATCGAAGATAAAGTGAGATTTTTAGATTATTAAAAATCTTCTGAAAATATAATTTGAGAAAGACTGCTAATTTTTTAGTGGTCTTTTTTATTAAATAGAAAATCAACTCTTTATGATTTTTGTATATTTGACTAAATACTTTAATATGAAATACATGAAATCGATTTTTAACTATTTATTAATTATTATCTCTATTAGTTTTTTGACATCTTGCAAAAACTCTGATCCCGTTGTTTACAATGATCCAATTCCGAAACATGAAACATTTACAATTGATTCTAAAATTCTGAATGAAAAGCGAATTATTAATGTTTGGGTTCCAAAAGAATATTCGACTTCTCAGGATTCATTATCCGTTTTGTATATGCCAGATGGCGGAACAAAAGAGGATTTTCCACATATTGCAAACACATTGGACAGTTTGATTATTTCGAAAAAAATAAAACCAGTTATTTTGGTTGGAATAGAAAATATACAACGTCGCAAAGATTTGAGTCCGCCAACCGAAAACGAAGAAGATAAAAAAATAGCCGATATTGTGGGTGGTTCGAATGAATTTAGAAGTTTTATCAAGGATGAATTATTTCCTGAAATCACGAAAAAGTATCGCACTAAAAATAATAAAGGAATTATTGGTGAATCGTTGGCTGGATTATTTATTATAGAAACTTTTCTGAAACAACCCGAAATGTTTGATTATTATATTGCAATTGATCCTTCGCTTTGGTGGAACGATCATAAAATGTTATTGAATGCAAAAGATGATTTAGCTAAATTTCCTCCAACTCCAAAAAAGTTATGGTTTGCAGGATCTGGAGCAAGTGATATTTTGCCTTATACAGATGATTTAAAGAATATTTTAACACAAGAAAAACTTCCAAATCTACAATGGAATTATTCTCCAGAACCGAAAGAAGAACATGCTACAATTTACAGAGCAACTAAAGAAAAAGCACTGATTTGGAGTATTGGTAAATAAAATTTATCTAATAAACCAAAAAACCCTCACTTCAAATGAAGTGAGGGTTTTTTTATGCGATTCGTTTTCCTAAAATAGTTAAACTTCTTTCTATTCCGTCTAAAGTTGCAATATTGGGATAGTTTCCCCATTCTTCGAAACCAAAATGTTTGAATAATTTCAAGCTCGGTTCGTTATGAGAAAAAATAAAACCTAAAATCGTTTTGATTCCAAATTCTGGCGCTTTCGTAATGCTATATTCCAACACTTGTTTTCCTAAACCTTTTCCACGTTGCGTAGCATCTAAATAAATGCTAATTTCTACAGTTGCATCATAAGCTGGTCTTCCATAAAAAGATTGAAAACTTACCCAACCTACAATGTCTTTCGATTCATTTTCTACAACCCAAAGTGGTCTTTTTTCAGGTGAATGTTCTTCGAACCATTTTACTTTACTTTCAACTGAAACTTGTTCTGTATCGGCAGTTACTAATCGAGAAGCTATTGTCGAATTATAAATTTCTGTTATTTTTTCTAAATCGCTTCGTTTAGCATCTCTGTATGTTAACATCTAAATTTTTAAATTTTATTCTGCGTTTGATTTTAAAAAGGAATATTCTTTTTCATCGCCATCATATAGCCCAAATGCATTGCTTCGTGAATATTGTTGTACAAAATTGCATCTTCAATCGATTCTAACGTCATACCAAAACTTGTTTTATATGATCGATAATACGATAGTTTTTCCGAACGATAATCCTTGAACATCTGCATTGGTGTACTTTCCAACATTTCCTTCAATTCTGTCACATCCTCTTCTGTTACTTCCGTATTTCCAATTGTTCCTTTTTTATACTTCTGGATAAACTGAATATCGACCAACATCCTATTATCGGTTAAATAATAATGGATCAATTGCTGTGTTGCCAAAACATGAGCAGCATTCCAAAACAAATTGTTTTTATAGCCAACAGGTATATAAAGTAGTTGTTTCAGAGAGTGTTGTTCAAGCTCATCAATAATCTGTTTTCTTATATTCGTCAGATAAATAATATGCTCTTCCATAGTCAGATTTAAAGTTTAAATATACATCAAATTAAGTCTATTTATCAAATTATAAAGCAAAACAATTAAAATCACGTTTTTAGATTATTTAAAGTCTTTGATTCTTCGTAATTTTGTCTCATTAAATTTAAAAGATGGCTTACACAAGAGATCAAATATATCAAGTATTAGAAGAATTGGGTATTCGCAATTGGATGCGTAACGCTCAAGTGATGGGAAATGATATTATTTTGGATATTGTTTCTCCTTCGCCTGCAATGCACGAACGCAAGCGTTTGGAAATTGCGTTGAAAAATGCATTTAAAGAAAATTTACCTGAGTCAAATCTTAAACTTAACATTTCTGTTGAAGTTGAAGAAAAAAATCCGAACGAAATCAAAGGTTCAGAATTGCCAGGTGTTAAAAATATTATCGCTGTAGCATCAGGAAAAGGTGGTGTTGGTAAATCTACTGTTTCATCAAACTTAGCAATTAGTTTAGCAAACATGGGATTCAAAGTTGGTTTATTAGATGCTGATATCTACGGACCTTCTATGCCAATTATGTTCGATTGTCAAGATGCTCGTCCATATTCCGTAGAAGTTAATGGAAAAACGAAAATAAAACCAGTAGAAGCTTACGGAATCAAGTTATTATCAATTGGATTCTTTGCTGATACAGATCAAGCAATTGTTTGGAGAGGACCGATGGCTGCAAAAGCATTGAATCAAATGATTCGTGATGCACATTGGGGAGAATTAGATTTCTTATTAATCGATTTACCTCCAGGAACAGGTGACATTCATTTATCTATCGTACAACAAGTTCCAATTACAGGAGCAGTTGTGGTTTCTACGCCTCAAAATATTGCATTAGCAGATGCAAAAAAAGGAGTTGGAATGTTCCAAATGGAAGCGATTAATGTTCCAGTTTTAGGAATTGTAGAAAATATGGCGTATTTTACACCAGAAGAATTACCTAACAACAAATATTATATCTTTGGACAAAATGGTGCAAAGAACTTAGCAGAACAAATTGGCGTTCCTTTCTTAGGCGAAATTCCAATTGTACAATCTATTCGCGAAGCTGCTGACGTTGGTCGTCCAGCTGCAATGCAAGAAGATACTGTTGTAGCTAATGTTTACAAAGAAATTGCACGTAACGCAGTACAAAGTTTAGTAGAACGTAACAATACTTTGCCTCCAACAGAAGCTGTCCGTATTACAACGATGGCAGGTTGTTCGGCAAAAAATTAAAAAAGTAAAAGATCATGACTCCAGAAGAAAAATATTCAGAAGTTGAAAAGGCCTTAACTGAAATTAGACCATTCTTAAATTCAGATGGAGGCGATATCGAATTAGTATCTGTAGAAGATAATATTGTAAAAGTTCGCCTTACAGGTGCATGTATAGCATGTTCTGTCAACCAAATGACCTTAAAGTCAGGTGTTGAAATGACCATCAAAAAATATGTTCCAGAAATCGTTTCGGTTATCAATGTTTCAGATTTTGAAACTTCAACTGAAGCAGATCAAATATCTTCCCTAAAAGAAGAAAATTAGAATATCATTAGATTCTCATAAATTAAAACGCCTTTATATCAATTTATAAAGGCGTTTTATTATTTTTGGCAAACAATTTGAATCTTAACCACAAAACGAAAAATTCAAAATGAAAAAATATATTTTATTTTTTACTTTTATTATCCTTTCATTTGCATTGCCTTTAAATGCTCAAAACAACTACAAAGTTGGCGAAAATCTAAAGTTTAGAGTTCATTATTCTGGATTGAATGCAGGCTTCGCTTCAATTGATGTAAAAGAAGCTACATTGAACGGAAAAAGTCATTTTCATATCGTAGGAAAAGGAACTTCTACCGGTGCTGTGCGTGCTTTTTTTAAGGTAGATGATAATTACGAATCGTATATTGACAAAACAGATTTGAAACCAACAAAATTTGTTCGAAATATTGTAGAAGGAAGTTACAAACGTCATCAAATCTATTATTTTGATCATGCCAATAGAAAAGCAAAAGTTGAAAATAAACGAGATGGAAAAGTAACGACAGAAACGATTCCGTATGATGCGCAAGATTTACTTTCTGCTTTTTACAGCTTACGTAATGCTAATCATGCTACTCTTAAAACTGGAGATTATTTGAACGAAAATATTTTTCTTGGTGATGAAACGCTTAAATTTCGATTGAAAGTTTTGGGACGTGAAACCTTAAAAACAAAATTCGGAAAAATTGCAGCAATCAAAATTCGTCCGTACGTACAATCTGGTCGTGTTTTCAAAGAATCAGAATCGGTTACAATGTGGATTTCTGACGATGATAACTTAGTTCCGCTAAAAATAAAAGCTGGGTTATTAGTTGGATCGTTAAATGCAGATCTTAACGAGTATAGCAATCTAAAATATCCAATTACTTTTACGAAGTAATATTCTTGATCATTAGCATGAAGAATGTATTAATTCTTTTAGTCATAGCATTCATTACGATTGGAGCTTTAAAAATTTTCAAAACTGAAAAATCTCCAATTACAATAAATCTTCAACTTGAAAAAAAATCTTCAACAAAATTGAATAAGCATTCTTATGGTTGGATATTAGATCAGATAAAAGATGATGACTTAATTATTTCATCAGATTCTGTCATTGTAAATGATTATGAAGTGAAAATAGATATCCAAAATACCGAAAAAAAAGAGATATATCTATGGATGATGAATTGTTCTTGGGATCAAAATTTCGAAATTAATAATAATTATATTCAATTTTATAATCAAGGATGTGATAAAAATTCGCCTCAACTTTTCAAGATTGCACCTAATTCAAAAATTACATTAAAAGGAACTTTACGAAAAGATTTAAAGTTTCAATATGGTGATGATAATTTTGACAATGAAGTAAAACTTACAAAAATAGGTTTAATTATTATCGATGATATTTATAATCCAAAACTAAAAATGTTTGATTATGACTTAAATATTAAAGATAAAAGCAAGCATAAAATTATTTGGAGTAATGGAATCGATTTACTTGATAATTAGTAAAATTTTATTTCTCCAAATATACCAAAAAAACATCACTCGGAATTTCCATTGCACCCAAACTCGCTAAATGTTCGGTATAAACCTGACAATCGATCAATTTATATTTCTTGTGGTATTTTGCAACAAATTGTATAAAACCAGCTTTGGAAGCATTGCTCACTTTCGCAAACATACTTTCTCCACAAAAAACATCGCCCATATCAATTCCATAAAAACCACCAACCAATTCGTCGTTTTGCCAAACTTCAATACTTTTAGCGATTCCCATTTCATGTAACGTACAATATGCTTCGATCATATCATTTGTAATCCACGTTCCGTCCTGATCTTTTCTATACGCTTGCGAACAATTTGTAATCACTTCTCGAAACGCTTTATTTTCTGAATACGTAAATATTTGATCTCGAAAAACTTTCTTCATCGATTTCGAAACATGTAAATTTTCTGGAAATAAAACAAATCGATCTTGTGGAAACCACCAAATAATTGGATCTTCTTCATTAAACCAAGGAAAAATTCCTTTCTGATAAGCCAAAATTAGGCGTTCTGGCGAAAGATCTCCTCCAACAGCTATAATTCCCTCGCTATTCACTTCATCGTAATCAGGAAAGATTAAATCAGAACTTAACCAATACATATCGTTTTGTGTATAATTTATATAAAATTAAAAAAACGTGTCCAATAAAGAACACGTTTAGTATTAATTGATGTTTTTTTACTTAGAATGGTAAATCATCATCATCTCCATTAGAAAAAGTATCAACTGGAGGCGCTGGTGCAAAATTATCGTAACCTTGAGGTGCTTGTGCAGCTGCATTCGCCATATTCTCAATTCTCCACGCTTGGATTGTATTAAAATATCTTGCTACTCCTTCTGGATTAATCCACTCACGACCACGAATATTGATAGAAACTTTCACTTCATCACCAGGTTTGTAAGCATTCAACACATCAGTCTTATCTTGTGTAAGCTCAATTAAAATATCTTGTGGATATTGTTCTTGCGTTGTAACAACAAATTCTCTTTTCTTGAAACTTGCAGTAATATTTTGAGTTTCAAATACTTTCTTAATTCTTCCTGTAATTTCCATTTTTGTAAAAGCTTTGTACAAATTTAGAATGTAAAAAAAGATTAAAAAAATTTTATTTCGAAATTTTGTTAGAAAGAAAACTTGTGTATATTTGCAATCCAAATCGGTGAGATTTTAGCGGGCGTGGTGGAATTGGTAGACACGCTAGACTTAGGATCTAGTGCCGCAAGGTGTGGGAGTTCGAGTCTCCCCGCCCGTACAACAGCAAAGACTTTGAAAAATATTTCAAAGTCTTTTTTTTATGACTTATTACTTTATAATATTTTTTATAAATTTAGATAATTATTTGGTTACAAGTTGTTTGGTATGTATTCGAAAAGAAAAAGAAATTTGAAATCTGGAGGGAGAACTATCCCCATTTTTGAATTTATAGTGGTTGTAATTATCATCATTATTTTGATTTACTTCGCAGTTTTCTAAGGAAATTATTCTTCATTTTTTTAAACATTAATTTATAATTATTTAGAAGAAAAATAGAATCAAATCAAAGAATCTGTTAAGCAAAAATTTGGAGATTAGTTTGATGATGATGCTGAAGATAATGCGAAAAATTATCAGCCACAACCTTAATTGATATAGAAAATGGTTAGAATTTAGATTCTAACCATTTTTTTATGCTTCTATATCTTTATAAAATGTTTTTCTACGTTTATGGATAACCGGATCAAAGTTTTTCCATAATTGTTGCACTTTTGTATTCTCCTCTAGCAAAGGATTGGTCTCTAAAGTTTTAATTCCTCTCGCTATAAATCGATCATAAAGCTCTTTAAAAATCAAGGCGTTAACACCTTTATTTTGATAATGAGGATGAATTCCAATCAAATAAAATTCGACATGATCGTTCTTTTTTTGCGCTTGCATCAAATGCCACCAACCAAATGGGAACAATTTTCCTTTCGTTTTCTGGAAAGCTTTTGAAAATGAAGGCATCGTAATCGCAAAAGCAATCATTTTGTTGTTTTTATCTTTTACACATGAAATAAAATCGGGATGAAGAAATTTTAGATATTTCTTTTTGTAATGCTCAACCTGAAATTTTTCTATCGGAACAAAACTTTGCAATTCTGCATACGTCACATTCAACAAATCGAACATCTCATCTACGTAAGGTAACATTTCGTCAATTGTATCAAATTTATACGTATCTATTTCGTAACGTTTTTTGAGCATTTCACACAATTTATCCATTTGCTTTACCTTGCCCAAATTGGCAATATCAATAGAATATTCTAACCACTCGGCTTTTGGTTGATAACCTAATTCTTGCAAATATATTGGATAATATTCGTAATTATATAAACCGATCAAAGTGGCAACTTTATCAAATCCTTCTGTTAATAATCCAGCTTTATCCATATTCGAAAATCCCATCGGACCTTCTATATAACTCAGTTTATTATTTTTAGCAATGTTTTCAACAGTTGTTAATAAAGCTTTTAAAATGTTGATATCATCTTTAAAAACTAACCAACCAAACCGAATTTTAGTCTTTCCAAGTTCTTTTACTTCGGTCCAATTAATAATCGAAACAATTCGTCCAACGACTTCTTTTCCTTTGTAAGCTAAAAAATAGTTAGCTTCAACCGTCTCAAAAATTGCATTATTTTTATCAAAACTTGCGAGTTCATCTTTCTTTAAAGAAGGCACCCAATACGGATTATCTTTATACACTTCAAAAGGTAAATCGACAAATTTCTTCATTTCACTTGGCGTATTCACCTCTCTTACTTCGATCATATGCTATTAAATTGCGTCTTACAGATTCTAATTTAGGGAGATTTTTTTAGAGAACAATTTTCTCTTCTACAGATTTTCCGTTTTTATCTTTTCCGTAAAATAAAATATAATCAAGCTTTACGGAGATTCCAGCCGTTCCTTTCTTCTGTTTTAAGAAAACACGATTCAGTGTTATCAACTTGTTATTAACAGTTGTTTGAACAATTGGATTTTTTTGAGAATCAAGCTTAAGCGTTAATTTTTGAGTTGGATAAGAAACCAATGTCAACTGAAAAACATTCTTTTCAATTTTCTTAATATCTAAACCATATGCCAATTTCTTTTGTATAGAAGTCAAGGGCTTTTTTGAACCATCTTCAGCATAAAGAATGCGATAAATATCAACTGGATTGTTAGCATCTAAAATTCCTTTGCTCGAAAAAAGTGCATCGTAAACAAACGTATTTTTATTGTCGTTGTGTTGAATGTAAAATAATCTATTTTCTGATTTTGGAGGAACAGGATAACCTTGTTGTGCATTTACAACAAAAGAAAAAAGGATAGAACAAATAATTAATAGGTTTTTCATTGATTGATATTTTTAAAAATAGAAGATAGGAATTATTTGAATGATTATCTAAATCCAAATAAAAAGTTTCGAAACTTTAACTTGTTCAATATTATTTTGATCAAGAAAATCTTGCGGAAATTTGATTAAATCTGAAATTGGAATAATTTCATCATTCTGAATAAAATTATATTTACCATGACCAGTTTGATATTTAGAACTTTTATTAGAAACTTCGTGATTGATTTCAATCATTTCATCTTCTAAATCAATAGTAATTTCTGTTTCTTTTTCTACAACTAACAAAGCCTTTTTATTCCTGAAAAAATAAATTTCGCGCTTAGATTCCTTTAAGAGATGATTGTAAGTATTGACAACTGGAATGGTAAAAAAAAAGAATAGTATCAAAAAAATCATTCCAATAATTATGTTAGTTAAAATGAAATCTGTCACAAACAATAATTGATAAGCTATAAATAAAAAAGTAAGACAAAGAATTGCAAAAAGAATCATATTAAAAACTGAAATATAGCTTAAAAAACCAATTTTGACGCGAATAACTTCATCATTTTCGTGTTTATATTCTTTTTGAGACTCAATGATAAATAAAATAATTGGTAAAAAGATTATCCACAAAAGTAAGATGATGAAAATCGAATTTTCTGTACTCATTTTTTATTTTTTTATTTTCTCTTTGACGAATTCTACAATAATTGGAACCAAAGAAAAGACAATAATTGCCATGACAACAATTTCGAAATTGTTTTTGATAAATGGAATTGTTCCTAGAAAATATCCAGCCAATGTAATCCCGAAAACCCAAATTGTTCCTCCGATAAAATTATATTTGATAAATGTGACATAATGCATTTTAGAAATCCCTGCAACGAAAGGTGCAAGCGTTCTTACAATCGGAACAAAACGTGCAATTACAATGGTTTTTGAACCATATTTTGTAAAGAAATCTTCGGTCTTTAGTATCGCAGAATCTTTAATAATTCGTTTACCGAAAATTTTAGCTGTGACTAATTTCGTTCCTAAGGTTTTCCCAATCGTATAATTGACTGTGTCGCCTGCAATTGCCGCGATCCAAAGTAAACCTAATACGATATAAATATTGAGTTGAGCTGGAAAAGCCGCAGCTAACATCCCTGCTGCAAATAAAAGCGAATCGCCAGGTAAAAAAGGCATGACAACCAAACCTGTTTCGATAAAGATTAAGAGAAATAAAATCAAGTAAAACCAATGTTGATAATCATTCAAAATGGTTTCTAAATATTTATCGATATGTAGAATATAATCTAAAATTTCCATGATTTAAAGGTATAAAAAACTCGACCGAAGTCGAGTTAAGTTTTTATTGTTATTCTTGTTCAACAATCTTTTTTTTGCCAAACTTTTCTTTGATAATTTCTACAAAAATTGGAAGTATTGAAACGATTGTTATTCCTAAAATTACTTTAGAAAAATTATTTTGAATCCATTCTATATTTCCTAAAAAGTATCCAATAAGTGTTAAACCAACAACCCATAACACAGCTCCAATTACGTTATATGTAATGAAAATAGAATATCCCATTCGTCCTATTCCTGCAACGAAAGGCGCTAAAGTTCTTACAATTGGTACAAAACGTGCAATTACAATGGTTTTTGAACCGTATTTTTCGTAGAATTCGTGCGTTTTATTGATATGTTCTTCTTGGATGAAATTTTTACCAAAAATCTTAACCTTAGTTGCTTTGTAACCAACTTTCTTTCCGATGGTATAATTCAATGTATCACCGAGTATCGCGGCCACCAAAAGAATTGCAATCATAATCCACACATTCATATCATTTGTTTCTTGTGCAGCTAACATCCCTGCCGCAAACAACAATGAATCTCCAGGTAAAAAAGGCATCACAACTACACCTGTTTCCACGAAAATGATTAAAAATAAAATTGCATACAACCACAAACCATATTCATTTGCAAACTCTGCTAAATGTTGGTCGATATGCATAATAAAGTCAAAAAGACTCATAAATACTTCCATAAAAGTTGATTAAATTTCCGAAGCATTAAATGCATTTTTGATATGATTTACGCTCCAAGATTGTTGTTTTTTTAAAAGTGCTAAAATATCAAATCTTACCTCAGAAATAAAATTATTTTTCTGAATAAAATCATCTGCGGCAAGAATTAACAATTTCTTCTTCTTTGTGTTAACAGAACTTTCTGGCTCCGCAACATAATTTGAAGTACGACTCTTAACCTCTATAATAACAATCTCATTTTCAAATTGAGCAATAATATCGATTTCGGCTTTTCTGTAAAAATAATTTCGAGCCAATATTTTGTATCCATTTTGGATTAAATAATTAACGGCAAAATCTTCTGCTTCTTTCCCGAAATCGTAACTAATACTCATTCAAAAAAAATTATTTTGTCCCGTACAAACGATCTCCAGCATCACCTAAACCTGGAACGATATATCCATATTCATTCAATTTTTCATCCAAAGCAGCCAAGAAAATTGGAACTTCTGGATAAACATTTTGTACCGCTTCCACTCCTTCTGGACAACCTACTAAACAAGCCAAACGAACAGATTTCGCTCCTTTTTCTTTTAGAATTTCAATTGCTTTGATTGCAGAACCTCCTGTTGCTAACATTGGATCAACCAAAATTACATCCCGAGAATCTAAATCAGTTGGGAGTTTACACAAATATTCAACTGGTTGTAATGTATCATGATCGCGGTAAAGCCCAATATGACCAACTTTAGCGGTAGGAATTAATTGATGAATTCCTTTTACCATTCCCAATCCTGCACGTAAAATTGGAACGATAGTCATATCATTTCCTTTTAATTTGTAACCGATTGTTTTGGTAATTGGCGTTTCAACTTCTACTTCTTCAAGCTCGATGTTACGTGTAATTTCGTAACACATCAAACCTGAAATTTCGTCTACTAATTCACCAAATTCTTTCGTTGTTGTGTTTTTATCACGCATTTGCGTAATTTTTGCTTTTACCAACGGGTGAGAAATGACTGTTAAATTATCTTGTTTCATATATGTTTGTATAATGATGCAAAGTTACATTATTTGAAGTAACATTTAGCTGAACTTTTGCACCCATTTTTAGCGCAACATTGTGACCTGTATGCCCTGCAGGAAATCCGAAAGCTACTGGAATATTTATTTTTTTTGTAAAACTATGAATGACTTCATACGTTTTTGGATCGAATGGATGATTGTAGTTATCAGCATTTTCTTCTTCCGTATCCATGTGCGTAAAGTTTCCTAAAATAATTCCTTTTACATGAATAAGAATTCCGTTGCGTTTAAGATTCATCAACATTCGATCAACAGCATACCAATTCTCGAACCAATCTTCTAAAAATAAAATCTTATCCGAAGGATTTGTAATCGCAGATTCGCTCCCCAAAAGTGAATACACAATCGAAAGATTTCCGCCAATTAATTCTCCTTTTGCTTCGCCTAAATTATTATAAGTATGTGATTGAATTTCGTAATTAATTTCATGTCCAAACAATGCTTCATAAACACTTTGATAAGATGTTGGATGATATTCGGTATTTGCTAATTTCTTTGCTGTAACACCGTGTATTGTTTGAAAACCTAATCGATTAAAATGATTGTGAAAAACAGTGATATCAGAATAACCAATTATCCATTTTGGTGATTTTTTGAAATTTGTTAAATCTAATTCATCAATAATTTTCACAGAACCATAACCTCCTCTAGCACACCAAATCGCTTTAATTTCAAAATCATCCAACGCCCACTGAAAATCTTCTGTTCTCATTTCATCTGTGCCTGCATATCGATAACCAAAATCATATTCGGCATAAATATTTTTCCCTAAAATTGGAACTAATTTCCAAGATTTTATGAGCTCAATTGTTTCTTCTAATTCTCCTTTGAGCATTCGCTTTGCAGGAGCTACTATTGCTATTTTATCCCCTTCTTTTAAAAAATCAGGCTGAATCATTTTACAAATTTTCATCAAAGGTAAACACAAAAAAAAAGACGAACTATAAAAGTTCGCCTATTTATTATTTATAAAATTTATCTTAGAAATTATAAGTTACACTTGCATTCCAAGTTCTTCCATTCCCCCAGAAGTAACCGTAGTTGTCTTTACGAGAAATGTATTGATCATTGAATAAATTGTTGATATTTCCTCTAAATTTAAGTGATTGACTGTTTGTAATTTTAAATTTATAAGACATTCCTAAATCTACCGTTGCGTATGGATCGATAGGAACATTAACATAAGTTTTTCCAGCAATTGAAGCTTTAGCAGCATCAATTAAATCAACATTTTCAAAAACACGAGCAAAATAGTTAAAGTTTGTATCAAAAGACCAAGCACGAGTAATATTTACTCTAGTTCCCATACCAAACGTAAATTGTGCTGCATTACCAACATAAGCATCTAATGATTCTTTTCTGTTTTCATAACCAGGAACTAATGCTTGTGTATCTGTATCTTGAACTTGGAAATTATAAGCTCCAGTGTATTTCCAGTCACCATAAGATGTATAACCTGTTACAGTCCAAGCATGAGATATTTTTGCTTCAAAATCTGCCTCTAAACCTTTGTGAACTTCAGATAAGTTTGTTGCAATGAAACGAACGTTAGCATGGTTATCTCCATTAGCATCGACAAAATCTTGACCAGAATAAGTCATCGATCTATTATCCCATTCTGTATAATAAGCATTAAGATTTACTCTTAATGTACGAGATTTATAACGGTAACCAGCTTCAATACTTTGTAAAATTTCGTTGTTAACTGGTAAGTCTTCTACATAATTTACAGTATTACGAACAAAAATATTATTTAAATATGGTTGACGAGAATATTTCCCAACATTAGCAAAAATACTATTTTCACTATCTATATTGAAAGAAGCTCCAGCTTTTAAGTTATATCCAATTTTAGTACGCTCCCCTGAGTAAGCTTTACCATTTTTAAATTTGATTCCTTGTGCAGCTGCTGTTTCTGCAGTATAGTTCCAGTTATCATATTTCTCATACTCTTGCCAAGATAATGCTCCTTGGAAGAAAGCAGAAAATCTTTCGTTAGAATATTCAGCTTGTCCAAAAAATCCTTGATAATTAATACGCTCTGAATTATCAAAACCTATTCTTTCTGAATGTTTAGCTTTATTAAACAATGCATTCCAAGGACTTGCACTGAATGTTTTTGTAACTTCGTATCCTGCTGGTCTACTAACATTAACATTTCTTACATCAGTACGAGCTCTAGCGCCTAATAAATTATTTAATTGTTGATAATGCTCTCCTGTATAAAAACGAATATCTGTACCTACATTAAACGTTAAACCTTTCTTTGTATCAAACGTAAGATTAGATACCGCTCCATACCAGAAATGATTATTAACTGAAGAAGCTAATACTGTACCATTTCTATACCCATCAGAAATACCATTTTTTAACGTTGCGTTATTTGCATAAATATTTCCCCAATTAATCTCTCCATTATTTGTGTAACCACCTCCTGGAGTATAACCAATTCCGTTACCAGCATTACCTACACTTCCACCAGTACCTGTTGAAGCGTAAACTACTGTAGATAACGATAAGTTTTCATTAATCGTAAAATCCCAGTTTAAATTAGCAACTGGTTTATGATAATAATTTGTACGTGCAGACATTGCCTCTCCATTGTAAAAACCATAATTAGAATTACCTTTTCTTCCAGTAATATCATAACCTGGTTTTGTTACAACACCATTTTTATCACGTTCAGACACCATTGGTTTAGAGTAATTCTGATCGTGTTGTTGTGGTGCACCAAAAATCATTAAGTTGAATGTATGACGATCATTTGGTTTAAATCCAACAGAAACAAAGTAAGATTGTCCTTTACCTTCTGTACCACGAGCAAAACTTCTGTGAGCTGACCAATTATCAAAAACAAAAGAAGCTCCCCATTTGCCTTTCATACCTGTATTATATCCTACAGTTTGTTTTTGGTAAGAATCATTTCCTGCGAAATAACGTACAAATCCTCCTTCTTTTTTATCTGTTGCTTTTGTTACTATATTTACAGTTCCTCCAATAGAAGAAATTGCTAACTTAGATGATCCTAAACCTCTTTGTGCATCAATTACAGTTGCAATATCAGAAACTGATTGCCAGTTAGACCAATATACACTTCCGTTATCCATTCCGTTCATTGGTTGACCATTCAATAAGAAAGCAGTATTTGATTGATCAAAACCACGCATATACATTTTTGCATCTCCAAAACCTGAAGCTTGGTCTGCAATATAAATAGATGGCGAATTTTTTAATAATTCTGGAAATTCAACATTTCCTACACCTTTATCCAAAATTTGCTCCCTTGTAATAACTGTAGAAGCAACTGGTGTTTTACGATTTTCTGTAACGTCGATTACACCTTTACCAATGATTAATGTTTCACTTAAAGATACATTTTCGTCTTGTTCAACCTTTGTAGAATCTGTTGGTTCAACAACTTGTGCGAAAGATAATGATGCCGTTAAGGCAAAAGCTCCTACTAATAAAAGCTTTACTGAGTTTAACCTCATCTTATGAAATAGTTTAAATGTTTACCGCTGCAAAGTTGAGGTGTATATATGTTAAAACGACTACAAACGTTATGTTAATTAAGAATAATTATTACTAAAAAAAATAATTTTAAATAATTACAATATTTTTCTTAATATTTTATGAATATGAAAATATAATTAAAATAAAATTACTAAAAAATAAACATTTTAATTATTTATCAAAGACAGACTAAACAAACAATAACACTTAAAAAACATAATATGTATAATAATTCACTAATAAATGAATATTTATTCTTAAAATAAATTTATTTAGATTTAATATAAATAAAATTTTAAGTTTTTATTAATTAAATACAAATAATTCAGTCACAATACTTCATAAAAAAAGTGGACTTATTACTAAGTCCACTTTAATATGTTAAGAAATTTAATTCTTATTAAAAGTTATAAGTAACACCTGCATTCCAAGTTCTACCTACTGCATATCCGTATCCATTACTATCAATTCTACTCATATATTGATCGTTGAATAAGTTACGAACGTTTCCTCTAAATTTAATAGATTGTTTACCAAACTTAAATTCATATGCTAGACCTGTATTAACACGAGCAAAAGGAGCTACCTTTTGTTCTTGATAATTACCTTTAGCAGCATTAATAACACTTGGATCTACTTGCGCATATACACGTGCATTGTACATAAAATCTACATCCCAATATAAATTTCTTGTAAAGTTTACTTTAGTTCCCATACCAAAAGTTAATTGAGCAGCTTCACCTACGTGTACTCCTGTTAAATCAACATTTTTAGTTTCAATAATCTCGTCTGTATCAGAATACATTTTTTGATATGGTGTTGATCCATCATATTTCCAATCACCATAAGAAGCAAATCCATATAAACCGAATACCTGAGATACTTTCGCATCAAAATCAATTTCAACACCTTTATGTATTTGTGTTACATCACTGTAAGATGTGAAAATTGGTCTTTCTAAGCCTGCAACAGTTGCACTACTTGTAGTAGATAAGAAACGATTTGCCCATTTCGTATGATATGCATTAATGTTAACTCTTAAACTTTTTGTTTGATATTTGTAACCAACTTCGAAACCTGTAATTTCTTCGTTCTCTACTTTAGGATCACGTAAATTAACAGTATTATAATCAAAAATATTATCTAAAAATGGTTGACGTGAATAACGTCCTGCATTACCAAAAATAGTATTTTCCTCGTTAATATTAACAGATAAACCTCCTTTAATATTCCATCCAAGTTTATTCACTTTTTCAGAAGCTGTTTCAACTCCATTGTAATTCCAAGAATCAAATTTTTGATAGAATTGATTAGATACGGCACCTTGAACAAAAACTGTAAAAATATCATTAGAATATTCTACTTGTCCAAATCCTCCTTGATAGTTAATATCTTCAGAATAATCTCTACCTACTCTTTGTCCTTTCTTAGCTGACTTGAATAAAGCAGACCATGGATTTGTGCTAAATGTATCAGCATCTGTAACAGTTACAACTTGACCTAATTTTGCAGTTCCATCAACTTTAGTATAATCTTGCCAAGATTTCAACCCGAACATTTTGTTCATTTGTTGGAAATGGTTTCCATGATAAAAACGAATATCAGCTCCTAAGTTAAAGTTCCATCCTGTTTTTGTATCATAGTTTAAGTTTGTTACACCTCCATACCAAAAGTGATTATTAACCGATGTTCTTATTGCAGCTCCCCTGCCTGTAGTTTTGTTAGGATTAGCCGCTGTTGGTGTATTAAAAAAACCTCCAGCTCCATTTACAGAAGCATTAATAGATTCGAATTTATCAAAATCAACTAATCCCTCTTTTGTATTAGCAGAACTTGTAGCTACTCCAACTCCAGAAGTACCTCCTCCTGTACCTGTAGAAGCATAAAGAACTGTTGATAAATTCATATTCTCATTAATATTCCAATCCCAGTTTAAGTTAGCTACTGGCTTGTGGTAAAAGTTAGTTCTTAAATTTTCCCCCTTACCATTGAAGTACCCGTAAGTTGTATTATACTTGTTTCCATATCCAAACTTTTCTGCAGTTTCCCATTGCTTAACACTTTTAGTAGAATAGTTTTGACCATGTTCTTGTGGCGCTCCAAAAATCATAAAGTTAATGTTATGACGATCGTTTGGTTTATATCCAACAGAAACAAAGTATGCTTGTGAATTTGCATCTGTCCCTTGAGCCCATGATCTGTGCATAGTAGTTTGGTTAAATAAGAAAGATGCTCCCCATTTACCTTTCATTCCTGTGTTATATGAAACTGTAGCACTCATGTAACTATCGTTACCTGTGTTGAATCTTACAAAACCTCCTTGTCTTTTATCTGTAGCCTTAGTTACCATGTTTACAGTACCTCCTACAGAAGAAATAGCCAGTTTAGAAGATCCTAGACCACGTTGAATTTGAACTTGATTTGCAACTTCAGTCATTGCAGACCAATTAGACCAATACAAGTTACCATCTTCCATACCATTGATTGGCTGCCCATTCAATAAGTAAGCTGTGTTTTGGCTACTAAACCCACGTAAAAACATTTGAGAATCTCCAAAACCTCCCGCTTGTCCAGAAACATAAACAGAAGGTGTAGTTGTAAAAATCTCAGGAAAGTCTACGTTTCCAACAGCTTTATCTTCAATTGTAGCTTTTGTAATTGTAGATACAGCAACTGGCGTTTTACGATCCTCTACGATATCGATAACTCCTTTACCAATGATTAATGTTTCTCCTAAAGATACGTTTTCGTCCTGTTCAACCTTTGTAGAATCTGTTGGTTCAACAACTTGGGCGAAAGATAATGATGCCATTAAGGCAAAAGCTCCTACAAGTAAAAGCTTAGTTGAGTTTAACCTCATCTTATGAAATAGTTTAAAAGTTTACTTCCGCAAATTTCTATACTTTAAATGAGATTATTGTTAAATAATGGTAAAATTTTATAAAATCAATTAACATCTTAAATATTAATTATTATATTTTATTCAAAATAATCAATATATTATCAATATTGTAAATTAGCTCTTGTATTCGTATAAAGTTTTAAAGATTATTTAACATTTTATCAAAAATTAACATAACGAAAATGTTAATTTTTAACATTAATTATCAGCATTCGCTGATTTTTTTCAGAAAAAAGATAAAAACTCAAGAAAAAATTAATTATTTAGAATCAGTATTAATAAAATTAAATTCAATAACTTTTTTATTTATAAGCTAATACTAATAAATTTTCAAAACAAATTATTTAAATACAATACAACTAACGTTAAAACTTGTTGTATTGTATTCTTAATCATAAAAAAGAATTGAAATGTTAAAGAAATCAAGCCTTAACAGCTTTCAAACTTAAATCAAAGTTGGGAGCAGAATGAATAATCGCACCAGAAGAAATAAAATCAACACCAGTTTCGGCAATTGCGCGAACAGATTCTTTTGTAATTCCTCCCGAAGCTTCTGTTTTTACTCGCCCATTTATATATTGAACAGCTTCTTTCATCGTTTCAAGCTCAAAATTATCCAACATAATAAAATCAACATTTGCCTCCAAAGCTTCTTTTACCTCATCCATATTACGCGTTTCCACTTCAATTTTAAGATGTAAATGATGTTTTCCCAAATAATCTTTGGTTTGCGCAACTGCTTTAGTAATATTTCCACAGAAATCGACATGATTATCTTTTAACATCACCATATCGTATAATCCAAAACGATGATTTTCTGCGCCCCCAATTTTAACAGCCCATTTTTCTAACATACGAAAATTAGGTGTTGTTTTGCGTGTATCCAAAATTTTGGCATTTGTTCCGCTTACCAATTCCATCATTTGGTGTGCATAAGTCGCAATACCAGACATTCGTTGCATACAATTCAACGCTAATCGCTCGCAAGTTAAAATTGATTGTGAAGCCCCTTTTACTTTGAAAGCTATATCACCAAATTGAACTTTATCGCCATCATTTATATATTGTTCTATTTTTAAAGATGGATCAAACGTATCGAAAATAATTTTTGCTAATTCAATTCCAGCAATTATTCCGTTATCTTTTACTTTCAGTTCTGCTTCTTGAATTGCATCATACGGAACCGACGCTAAAGTTGAATGATCGCCATCGCCAACGTCTTCTAAAAAAGCTTGACGAATAAAAAGTTGTAATTTTTCTTGTGTGATATATGGAGGAAAATTCATTATCTATATGTTAAGGATGCAAATTTTGATTGATTAAATTCTTTCTTGGTTTTGTATTCATAATATTCAGCCCAAGTACCGTTTTCTTCACGCACAACTGTAATCAACACTTGTACTGAAGGATCATTTTCGAAGAAATTTTTGATTTGAAGTTTATATTCTTTGTCATCAATTTTTCCTTTTGTAATATCAATTGCTCCAGATTTGAACGCCGAATCAAAAGCAGTTGCATAAGGATCAATAGAAGCCATTTCGAAAAGATTAGAAAACTTTCCTAAATAATATTCCCGACTTCCGTTATTACCAAAAGTTGTTAAATTAAATTCTTTATCAATTCTTACTTCAATCGTTTCTTCATCAGTTTTTAAAGTAAACAATACACGATTTTCCGAAGGGAACTTCTCAAAATCATTATTTTTTTCTGCCGATTCGTAACGTAAAGGCATTGTATATTTCATTGCAACTGCTTTTCCATCAACTCCTTTTGCAGGAGTTATTTTTAGATTAGCTCGCTCCATTTTATTATTCAACAAAACTAAACTAGACAATGCTACACTATTAAAAATTGGATTCGAACCATCAGTCGAGACATCTCCAAAATTACCATCTTTATTAATTTTAAAACCTAATTTAGATTGAGCAGTTTCGATATGAAGATAATCAGCAATATTAGAAAAGAATGAAATTTGACTCTGTATATCTTCACTCAATTTTTGACTCAAACAACTCACCATCGTTTTATCTTGCGGATAATCTTCGCAACCAAAATATACAGGCGCGGTTACATTATCTTTCGTTAAAACCTTTGGCTTAGCAATTGTTTCAGCTTTTTGTTGAGAAAAAACAATACTTGAAGCAATACTAAAAAAGAAAAGAAATAAATTCTTCATTAATTAAAATCTTTGTTATAAAAAGTTCCTCGATTTTCTTTTTGATTGATACTTTGCTCAATGATTAAATGTGCGACATCAACCAAATTTCGAAGTTCTAAAATTTTAGGTGAAACAATCGTAAAATAATAAATTTCTTTGACCATTTTCTCGATTTCATTGATACGATTCTGCGCAATTTGTAAACGATTATCGCTTCGAACAATTCCGACTAATTCGCTCATCATCGCCTGTAATTGTTTGCGCAAATAAGAAATCAACACTAACTCTTCTTGCACTTTCATGCCTTCTTCGTTCCATTCTGGAAACTCAAAATTATAAATCGAAAATTGATTCTCATTTAATAAATCGACCGTTTTTAACGCTGCACGATGACCAAAAACCATCGCTTCTAACAACGAATTCGAAGCCAAACGATTTGCGCCATGTAAACCTGTATTAGAACATTCGCCAACTGCAAACAAATTCTCGATAGATGTTTTTCCTTCTAAATCGACGTCTATTCCACCGCACAAATAATGCGAAGCTGGAACAACCGGAACCAATTCGGTAAACATATCGTAACCTTCGGATTTACATTTTTCGTAAATATTTGGAAAATGCTCCAAGAATTTTTCTTTTTCTAAATGTCGACAATCAATATAAACATAATCATCTCCACGCAATTTCATTTCGTTGTCAATCGCACGTGCCACAATATCACGCGAAGCCAATTCTTCACGTTCATCATATTTATGCATAAACAATTCGCCATCTTTCGTACGCAATTTCGCACCAAAACCACGAACAGCTTCCGAAATCAGAAACAATTGTCCATCAAATTCGCTGTAAAAAGCCGTTGGATGAAACTGAATAAATTGCATTCCCGAAACGGTTGCTTTCGCACGTCGAGCCAAACCAATTCCGTCGCCAGTTGCAATAATTGGATTCGTCGTATTTTTATAAACATGACCAACTCCACCTGTTGCTAACAAAGTTACTTTAGCTAAATGTTGCTCAACTTTATCTGTATTCAAATCTAAAATATACGCACCAAAACATGTAGTTTTCTGTGCTATATCACGATTCAAATGATGTTCTGTAATCAAATCTACCACAAAATGATGCGTAAAAACCTGAATATTTGGATATTCTTTGATCGCTTCTAACATCGCACGCTCAATTTCCCAACCTGTCACATCTTTGTGATGAACAATTCGGTTTTCTGTGTGTCCACCTTCACGACCAAGGTCATAAATTCCTTCGTTGTTTTTATCGAAACGAACGCCCCAATCTATAATTTCATTAATACGTTCTGGCGCTTCTTTTACCACAACCTCAACCGCTTCCAACTTACACAAACCATCTCCAGCACGAAGTGTATCCTCGATATGTTTCTCGAAACTATCTTTCTCAAAATCGCTCACAACAGCGACTCCGCCTTGCGCATATTTCGTATTAGTTTCGTCTTTATTCGCTTTGGTTACAATGGTAATTTTTGCATCAGGATTTCGAATCGCAATTTTCAGCGCATACGAAAGTCCAGCAATTCCAGAACCAATGACTAAAACATCTTGAATAGCCATTATTTGATTTTTTCTGATAAATCTAACATTCTATTAATTGCAGCTAATGCTTTCACTCGCAATTCTTCTTCGATTTGTATTTCTGGCAATTCATATTTCATGCACAGATATAATTTTTCTAATGTTGATAATTTCATGTAAAAACATTCAGAACAATTACACGATTCATCTTGAACCAAAGCTGGAATTAATGTTTTATTCGGCGCAAGTTTTTGCATTTCGTGTAAAATTCCTTCTTCCGTTGCCACAATAAATTCTTGTGCATCATTTTCTACCACATAATCTAACAAACGAGAAGTTGAACCAATAAAATGTGCAAACTTCAATAGATCTTCTTGCGCTTCTGGATGCGCAATTAATTTTGCATTTGGATGATCAGCCATTTGTTGTGCAATTCTTTCCAAAGAAAACGCTTCGTGTACGATACAAGCGCCATCCCACAAAATCATTTTGCGATTACAAACTTGATTTAAGTATCGACCTAAATTACGATCTGGCGCAAAAATAATTTCTTGATCTTCTGGCAACGAATTAATAATCGCTTCCGCATTCGAAGAAGTGACAATAATATCTGATTCCGCTTTAACACCCGCATCACAATTGATGTAACTTACCACAATCGCATTTGGATGTTGCTCACGTAAACCACGTAAACCTTCTGCCGAACAAGAATCTGCTAAAGAACAACCCGCTTTTGTATCGGGTAAAACAACTTTTTTAGAAGGGTTCAAAATCTTTGCAGCTTCTGCCATAAAATGAACACCACAAAAAACAATCATATCAGCTTCAGTTTTTGCAGCAGCACGCGCCAATTGTAACGAATCACCTAAATAATCTGCTAAATCCTGAATTTCTCCTGACTGATAATAATGCGCCAAAATCATTGCATTTTTCTCTTTGCGTAATTTATTGATTTCCGCAATTAAATCAGTTCCTTTTGGAATTTCAACATCCAAATAACCTTTATAATCTAACTTTTCTATCGCTTGTTCTAATGTATTCATTTGTGAGTGATTTTATTTTATACCTAATTGCTTTTTCACTTCTTTTGACAACGCATCTTTGTGCACTGTAAAAGCAATTGATTTCATTCTGAAAAATGGTTTCGACATATAAATGTGTCCATTATTTCCTAAATCTGTTGTTCCCCAAGAATTTTTTACATCATAATATTGATTTCCCAATTGATCTTTCAAAATTCCTGTAATATGCATTAAATGGTCATCTTCTGTCGAATAATCTTCAAAAGCAGCTTGACGCTCATCAGCAGAAACCCATTTTTCAGGTAAAATCTGAACAAAATAATCTGATTCTAAACCTTCTGAAGGCCAAATTGCCATTCCATACTTTTTAGAAAATGTTTTTTCAGAAACATCTGTATCAAAAGCCGCTGTATATCCTTTATATAACGCTTCGTCCAAGACTTTCATGTATTCATCTAATGGTAAATTATAATATGAACCATTTGAAAAATTATCTGGTACTTGCAAAATAAATTGTGAATAATAAGGCGCTTGCTGAAAAGATGTCAAGGTTACATAATCATCAGGATTTATTTTCAAGGCTTTTGCAAATTCTTGTGGTGTATATTCTTTTCCTTCGAACTTGAATTTTGTTGGAGGAACACCTAATTTATCATTCAATTTTTGATCAAATTTTGATTTCCAATCTGCTGTTAAATATTTTTTAGGATTTTTTACAATCGAATCTAATCCAACTTTCAAATCTTTTACCAATATTTCGTGGTTATGCTTCACATCTGTTCCATTCGCAAAACCTGCATAAACTTCGTTTGGAACTAATCCATTTTTACGAACCGAATTTAAAACATCATGCGACAAACCTCCTTGACTAAACTGTGCTTTTCCTTGACGGTAAACATAATTGTATGCTTTTTCTGGATAAGTATATCGTACATTGTACATTTCCGACAAATCGACATCTTTTCCTGTCAATCGTTTTACTTCTGATTCTAAAAAAGAAGTTGTAGAAAATGACCAACAAGTTCCCGTTTTTCCTTGCGAAATAATTGGAAGCGCAGTGTTGTTAACTAATTCTGTAAATTTGAAAGGCGTTTCTTGTGCCGAAACCAACATACTTACAAAAGCAATGCTGGCAACTATATATTTTTTCATTTGTGTTTTGTATAGATTTCAAAAGTAAAGTTATTTTATGAAGTTTTATTATAAAATGTAGAACGAAAACTTCTTTTCTGAATTACATAAAAATTATATTTTTACGTAAATATTTAATTCTTATAAATGAAAGAATATATTAGTAGAAAATATAATAGTTTTTATAATGTGCTTATTATAATTGTTTTAAACATATTAATTCTATTTACTTCAGTAATTATTTTCACTTATTTAGACGAAATAATTGCAAAAAATAAATATGATGTCTTGATTTTTTGTATTTCATTTATACTAATTTTATGTGTTTTTATTCGGATTAATTATCAGATTAATGAAATAGTGTTAGATAATAACATTAACCAACTTACAATTAAAAAGGTATTTTCAAAAAAAACATTTAATCTTAATGAAGTTCAAGAAATTAATCAATTTGTACTTCCATATTTAAATTATATCAAAATAAATAACAAAAAGTTCTTTTTTATATCAAGAGCTATTGATCCTTTTGGTGATAATTTTACATTTAATAGCGAAGAAGATTTAGAAAACATAAGATGCACTATTGATTCAATAAAAAATAACATTAATTAAAAATTTTCATTTATTTTAAATACATAATATTTCACTTTTAGAACAAATTATAAATCAAATTAGTATAAATATTCAATTTTTATACATCTAAAAATTAATTTCCCTTAAAATGCCATAAATGACTCAAAAACCTATTAACTTTGCTCAAACATTACACAGATGCAACCAAGAGAAGATTTTTTATTGAAAGCTTACGAGCTGGGAATTATAAAATTTGGAAATTTTACTTTAAAAAGTGGTATAGAATCTCCTTTCTATGTCGATTTAAGACCTTTAGCTTCGAGTCCACAATTACTAAAAACTTTAGCAAATAACTTATTAGATTTAGTTGAAGATGTAGAATACGACTTGATTTGTGGTGTGCCTTATGCAGCTTTGCCAATGGCGACTACAATGAGTTTAACATCGAATATTCCTTTGATTATCAAACGTAAAGAAAACAAAGGTTACGGAACTAAACGTATGGTAGAAGGTGTTTTTGCGGAAGGACAATCTTGTCTTTTGGTCGAAGATGTAATTACTTCTGGACAATCTTTGTTAGAAACAATTGATCAAGTTGAGCGCGAAGGTTTACGTGTAAAAGATTTGGTTGTTGTTTTGGATCGTGCGCAAGGTGGATCTGAAAAATTAAAAGAGCAAGGTTACAATGTGAAAACGTTATTTACAATTCACGAAGTAATCGATATTTTACATAAATATCACCGTTTGAGTGATGCGGAAGCGAAAAAAATCAAAGACTTTTTGGCTTTGCCTCCAGAAGCGGTTCCTGCAAAACAACGTATTGCATTGGAAGACAAGAAAATTGTACATCCAGTTGGAAAACGTTTGGTTGAATTAGCATTGAAAAAACAATCTAACTTAATTGCTTCTGCGGATTTAATCACTTCTGAAGAAATTACAGATTTCGCGAAAAAAGTTGGTGATCATATTGTTGCGTTAAAATTACATTCAGATATTATTCAAGATTTTTCGGATAACTTAATTGTTGAGTTGAAAAAAATCGCGCGTGAAAAAGAATTCTTATTATTCGAAGATCGCAAATTTGGAGATATTGGAAATACACAAGAATTACAATTTAAGAAATCGATTTACAAAATTTCTGATTGGGCAGATTTAGTAACTGTTCATCCAATTGGAGGTTTAGAATCGTTGAAAGTTTTCGAAAACACAGGTGTTATCACAATTGTTGAAATGTCTTCGAAAGGAACATTGACTGATGATTATTACTTTACAAAAGCAATTAATGTTTCGGAACAATCTGGAAATGTTTTGGGAGCTGTTGCACAACGTCAAGTTCCTGATAACTTGTTATTGTTTACGCCTGGTGTTAATATTTCTTCAACTGGAGATAGCAAAGGACAACAGTACAATACGCCAGAATTGGTTTTCAAAAATTACCACACAGACTTTATGATTGTTGGTCGTGGAATTTACAAAGCTGCTGATGTAAAAACTGCTGCAAAAGAATACCAAACTTTAGGTTGGGTTTCTTACTTACAAAGTTTGAATGACTAAGATTTAGATAAATTTCAAAAATATAAAAGCAAGCTATTTTCAGCTTGCTTTTTGTTTTTTATTTATAATGAAATTACTTCATCACAAATTTATGCGAAACACTATTTCCATTATCATCTTGAAATGTTGCGATATAAAATCCTGTAGATAAATTAGAAAGATTTACACTTCCATTAGAATTTTCAGTATTTATTGTTTTAATCATTCGTCCTGTTGCATCAATTATTTTGATCGAAATTGGAGATTTAAAATTTAGTTGGTAATTCAATGTTTTGTTTGAAATGTAAATTTTAGACGAATTTTTATCAACATCATTTGTTCCTAAAGTTGATGTTTTAGCAGCTTCAACCACATATTCAATCCCTAATTTTGTAAACTTCGCGGCATGCGTAGACGTACTTCCCATAAACGCATAAGTGTCTCCCGTTGTGTGTATATTAGGATTATCTTCTCCCATTTTAGACTCGAAAGGTAAAGTCGCCGCATAACCATTTTCCGACCAACTCGCATGATCTGAGCATCCATAACCACATTTTGAAGTATCATACGTGAATTGATGTAAACCCGTTTTATTATATTCGTCCATCAATTGCATCAAAAACGAATTGAGATTTGCATCACAATAAGCATCCGTCATCAAAATAACATCTTTCGTAGAACCTTTGTAATTCGTCATATCAAATTGCACATAACCTATTACATTTTTATTCTCCGAAGCGTATTTCTGCGCAATTTCTTTCGATCCAACTAAACCGATTTCTTCGGCGGCATAAGCCATAATTTCGGTAGTTCGTTGCGGTTTGAAATTATTTTTTAACAACACACGCAAAACTTCGGTGATTGTTGCAATTCCAGATGCATTATCATCTGCTCCTGGTGCAAAAGTTTGATTTGCATTCCAACCAACAGTCGAATCGGCATGACCTCCAATAATCACAAATTCATCTTTCTTTTCAATTCCATTAAAAGTCAAAATCAACGACTTCATTGGCGTATTCACATGATCAACGATTCTTACAAATACGTCAGTTCGTCCTGCATCAGCAATCATTTTCACCCAAACTTCTTTCAATTTAAGAACCGCATTATTTGCTTCTTGTCGTGTATGATAACGCGTTTTGAAATCTTCTAACATCAAAATTGTTTTCTCAATTTCTTTGACATCAACATCATTCAATGCCGTAGTTATAAAAGCTTGTTCTGATATTGTATAATTGAAAGGTGCTTTTTTCTGAGATGGCTTTTCTTGAAGTGATTCTAGTGCATCTTCTTTCGAATTTCTAAAAATATAACCATGTCCATGCGCAAATTTTCCATGTAAACTTTCAGCAATTTCTGGATGAAAATAAATAGCAGAAAAATTATTTTTTGAAGAAATTATTTCAATAGAATCCGCATGATTTTTTTGTAAAAAAGCGGCATTCTCAGTCTCCATTGTCGCAAAAATGAAGTTTTCTCTGGTTTGCGCAAAAGAATAAAGCCCATTCAATAAAAATGTGGTAAGTAGTAAAAGTTTAGTTTTCATAAAAAATCATATTAGTGTAAAACAAATATATGATTAATAATGATTTATCGTATTTATCAAAACAAAAAAATCCATCTTTCGATGGATTTTTTTATTAATATTTTAATTGAAATTTTATATAGGTAATCTTTTTACCTTCTTCCAAAAATTTCGATTCATAATATGTTTGTACAGCTGTTACAATTTCTGGAATATCTGAATGATCTGGGTGATAAACATCGTGTGTAGAACGAATAACTTCGTGTCCTTCGATGTGAATAACACCATGTGTATATCCGTGTAAAAATTCAGAGTCCGTTTTTAAATTAACTGTTCCTTCAGGTTTTAAGATGGTATTGTAACGTCTCAAAAATTCAGGATCTGTTAAACGATGTTTTGTTCTTCTGTATTTGATTTGTGGATCTGGGAAAGTAATCCAAATTTCGCTCACTTCATTTTCTGCAAAAAGATGATCGATAATTTCGATTTGAGTTCGAAGAAATCCAGCATTTTCAATTCCTTCATCCAAACAAGTCTTAGCACCACGCCAAAATCTTGATCCTTTAATATCTACTCCGATAAAATTACGATCCTTGTCACGACGCGCCATTGCAACTGTATATTCTCCTTTTCCGCACCCAAGTTCTAACACAATTGGTTTGTCGTTCTTGAAAAATTCTTTGTTCCAATTTCCTTTTAATGCAAACTCGTTAATTGCCTCTTCTCGTGTTGGTTGAACAACATTCTGAAAAGTTTTATTTTCGTTAAATCTTCTGATTTTATCTTTTCCCATTTCGGATATATTTTGCGCGAAATTACGAGATTTTGATTAATCTAAAAAACTGTTCTGAAAACACATAAATATCATCAAATAGTATTTATGTAAAAAGGTTTGTTATTTTTGTATTGAAAAACTAAAATTAGAAAAATGGATTTTATCAAACAATTTCATAGTGGCTGGGCTTATCTTGTGATTTTGATGGGCGTTATCTTTGTGATTTCAACATTAATTTATGCGATTTCTAAAAAAGATACAAACGCAACAATAAAAAAAATCGGGTTATTTACAACCATTACTTTTCACGTTCAATTATTACTTGGATTAGTAAATTTAATAAAATTGGCTGTTGATGTTTCTGGGGCAGAAAACATTATGAAAAACGATATTTTAAGATTTAAGTTGATGGAACATCCATTAATTATGATTTCTGCTGTTATTTTTATGACGATTGCAAATGCAAAACTAAAACGCTCTATAACTGTACCAATGAGCGTCCCTATTTTTGCAATAGTTTCATTTCTATTAGTAGCTTTAGGAGTTTTCTTTTTATACCAAAATCAACTTTGGTTAGTTTAAAAATTAGAATAATTTCACTAAAAAGAGTATTAATAACTTAATACTCTTTTTATATTTTTATGTGATTTATAATTTTTTTATTCTAATTTCGTTATTAACAAGTCGCTAAAGCTTTCTTTTAAATTTTAAGAATCTTTGGCACTCGATTTGAAATAGACTTGTACAAACTAAGAAATAAAATGAAATACATAAAATATCTATTCTCTTTGCTTTTGGTTTTAGTAACTTTTAACCTAAACGCTCAAGATTTTCATACAGCAAATATCAAGGTTGATTACGAACAAGAAACTGGAACTTTAAATATCACTGCGCGTACATTTACCAATCAGTTGGAAAAAGCAGTTGGTGCTGATGTTTCAAACAAATCTAACTTCGAAAACAAGTTGAAAGCGTATGTAAATAGTAAAGTTGATGTAAAAGTAAATGGTAAAGCTTTGGGAACTTCTTATTATGGTTATCAGGTAAATGATAAATCGACACGAGTTTTTTTTAAGTTTGATAAAATTTCTAATATCAGCTCGATAGAACTAAAAGTAGCTTTGTTGACAGATATTTTTAATGATCAACAAAACATTGTAACTTTTGATGTCAAAAATAAAAAAGACACAAAAGTATTAACAGGAAATAACGACACCGTAAAGATGTCTTTCTAATAAAGCAAAAGCCTTCCGAAATCGGAAGGCTTTTTTATTTCAAATATGCTTAATAATTATCTCTAATAATTCGTAATAACTTTTCGTTCTCATTTCGAATCCAAGATAAATCTTTGATCGAATTATTATTCATCAAACTAAAAATTAACGTTCTTCCAGATTTCGTTTTCAAATAACCACTCAACGTTACATTATTGTTCAACGTTCCTGTTTTGGCATAAATATAAGGTTGCGCCGAATCTTTGTATCTATTTTTGATTGTTCCAGTTTTACCACCTATTGGGAAAATAGAAAACAAACGTTGCTCGGGAAATTCGTTGTACATTTTCCCCAAAACTTGAGCAAAACTTTGCGGTGTAAACAAATTATAACGCGATAATCCCGAACCGTCAAACCATTCTGGTTGTTGTTTCAAATCATTCAACAAATATCTTTTAGAAAAGGTAATCGTTTCAGAAGCGCTCAATTTTCCTGGTAAAGTACTCGAAGCTAAAATCAATAAATGTTCCGCCAAAAAATTATCGCTATTTTCCATCATTTCGCGGTAAACATCATCTGATTTCTGACTATAAAACACTTTCGGATTATTGATCATTGGCGTTTTGACCATATCAACAGGTTTACCCAAAATTTGCGACAACGATTTTTCTATCACCGTTTCATTCACTATAAAAGGAACTTTTTCTGTTCGTTTTTTATTGCTGATATAAAATTTATTATCATAAAAATTCCTCGGCTCTGGCATTTCTCTAATTTCTGTCAATTCTTCAAAATATGTCGGAAATGTTTTGACAGAACTTCCATTTTTCGAAATCGAAACTAAATTTTCATGAATTGGAAATTGACTTCTTTCTGGTGCATAATCTTTTCTAAAATCGTCCCAAGTCCAACCTGGTAGAAAAGATTCTTCGTCGAAATTATTCCAATGAAAAACAATTTTAGAACCATTATTTTTCAAAAAATCTACCGCTCGTGTATTTTTATATTTTGGATGCAAAAAAGTTGGATCTCCAGTTCCTTCGATATGCAATTCGTCACCAATCAACTGATATTTGAATGCAGGGATAGAATCGTTCAACATTTTCATTGCTGTATACAACGTAAAAATTTTGGTATTTGATGCTGGAATAAAAAATTTATTCCCGTTATAATTATAGATTTCTTCTTTCGTGATTGGATCATACAAATAAAATCCTGTGAATTGAGTGGAATAGAAATCAGAATTGAGATGTTTCTCAATTAATTCGATCTGCGCAAATAGATGCACAGACGAAAAAATTGATAATATAGTAAGTAAATACTTCATTAATCTTTATTATCGAAAGGAACTGTTGGCGAATTACTATCATTCTTAATAATCATCTCTGTATGCGGATAAGGCATCGAGATATTATTATCGTCTAATGCATATTTCACCGCGCGATACAATTGCCAATAAGCCGTCCAATAATCACTATTCTTCACATAACAACGCACAGCCAAATTCACAGAACTTGCTGCAAATTCTAAAATCTCAACCGTTTTAGATTGTGTATCATCAACCAATTCATTTTTCTCTAAAACATTCAACAAAACTTCGCGCGCTTTGTCAAAATCATCATCATAAGAAATACCAACATTCACATCTAATCGACGATATTCTTTGACGGAATAATTGGTAATTGGATTATTAAACAAATTTGCATTTGGTAGCGTCACAACCTGCCCTTTTCCAGTAGCAATCACTGTATTTAATAAACTGATTGATTCGACAGTTCCTTCATTTCCTTGTGAAACAATATAATCTCCTACTTTAAACGGTTTGAAAATAATAATTAGAATTCCCGCTGCAAAATTTGACAAAGACCCTTGCAAAGCTAAACCAATTGCTAAACCAGCTCCTCCCAGTGCTGCGATTAAACCGGAAGCATCTAAACCTAATCGTGAAACAACAAACATTATCACGATCATTTTTAGAACAATATTTATAATCGGAATAAGAAAAGTACGAATAGATAGATCCACATTACGAGTAATCATACGTTTTTCAATCAATTTTTTCAATTTGCCCGCCAACCATAAACCAATTACTAACGTAAATATCGCAGAGACTAAACTCCACCCCACTTCAGACCCTTTCGTAATTAACCAGTTCGTAATATATTCTACATCTTTGATAGGTGTTGAAATCACATCTTGTAAACTATCAACCTTGTCTTGTTCTTGCATAATATTTTTTTAGTAATTCAGCGGATAAAATTAATTCCATTCTTACATCTTTTCAAAAAAATAAAAAAATTATCATTTTTTTTAACTAATTTTAATAAATCTGAATATTGGTACAATATTCGTTAATAACAAATTACAACTAAAAAAAGACTATAATTAAAAATTAAAATCTATGAACATTATTGAATTAGTAAAAGGGTATATTACCCCAGATTTGATCTCGAAAACTTCATCAGAATTAGGTGAAAATGAATCGGGAATTTCTAAAGCAATCAATGCATTTATTCCTATTCTTTTAGGAGGTGTTTTAGAAAAAAAGAATTCTACTACAGGCTTATTTCATACCATCAAATCTTTTGGTGCTTCTCGTGGATTAGCTAATATTTCGACAGAACAAGAAACTCCAGACACAATTAAAGAATTAATCAATGTTATTTTTGGTTCGAATGCGCAACCAATCGTTTCTAAAATTGCTGAATATGCAGGAATTTCGACAGGTTCATCTTCAAAATTATTAGACTTAACTGCATTAACAACTTTTGGATCTATTGGAAAAGAAGCAGAATTTAACAATGTAACAGAAGCTGATTTCTTTTCATCTTTAGGAGGAATTAAAGATAAAATTTTAGGATTAATTCCAACTGGTTTAGGACTTGGAGCTTTAGGTTTAGGAACAATATTTAACGATGCGCCTAAAATTACTGAAACAATAGATATTGCAAAAGATCATATAACTGAAACTATTACAGAAACAAGAAAAGTAGTTGATGTAGAACCAGAAGAAAAACCATATGTAGCGCCAGTTGATGCTTATGCAGAAACTCATAATAACAATGGTGGTGGAGGTTTTTGGAAATGGTTAATCCCATTAATTTTAGTTGCTTTAGCAGCCTTTTTCTTATTAAAAAAATGTAATAAGAACGAAGAAAAAACAGTTATTACAGAAGAATCTGAAATTGTGGTTGATTCATTAAATGAGGATTCTCTAAACGCTGCACCAAAAGAATTATCTGATATTGATTTAGATGGTGTTGCATTGAAAGGATATGCAAATGGATTAGAAGATCAAATTATCAAATTTATCAAAGCGCCAGATTTTGCAACAATGACAGAAGATCAATTGAAAGAAAAATGGTTCAACTTTGATAATGTTAACTTCGTTTTTGGTAAAACAGATCAATTAGAATCAGGTTCTGACATTCAATTAGATAATGTTGCTGCAATTTTGAAAAAATATCCTACAGCAAAAATTAAACTTGGAGCATACACAGATAAAGTTGGTGATGATGCTAAAAACAAAGAAATCTCTCAAAAAAGAGCAGATTACTTAAAAGCTGAATTAACAAAACGTGGTGTTGGTGCGCAAGTTATTGCTGCCGAAGGTTACGGAGAAGAATTTGCAAAAGTAGCTGAAACAGCTTCTGACGCAGAAAGAGCTTCTGACCGCAAAATGTCATTACGTTTCACAAAATAATCATTTCATAAAATTTCTAAATAAGGGTAAAGGCAACTTTATCCTTATTTTTTTGTTATTTTTTTCGAAACCAACTCGCAACAAGCTAAACAATTAATATCTTTGCACACTATGAAATTTTCAATCGATAAAAAAGACGAATTTTCTAAGGCAAGAGCTGGTGTTGTAGAAACCGATCATGGTAAAATCGAAACACCTATTTTTATGCCAGTTGGTACGGTTGGTACAGTAAAATCTGTTCACCAACGTGAATTAGAAGAAGATATTAAAGCCCAAATCATTCTTGGAAATACTTATCATTTGTATTTGCGTCCAGGAACTGATATTTTGCACAGAGCGGGCGGATTACATAAATTTATGAATTGGCAAAAACCAATCTTAACAGATTCTGGAGGATTCCAAGTGTATTCTTTAGCAACAAGTCGTAAAAAATCTGAAGAAGGTGTGCGTTTCAAATCGCATATCGATGGTTCTTACCACATGTTTACGCCAGAAAAATCAATGGAAATTCAACGTTATATCGGAGCTGATATTTTTATGGCTTTTGATGAATTAACAGGAATTCCAGCAAAATATCACGATGCAAAACGTGCTATGCACATGACACATCGTTGGTTGGAGCGTTGTAGAACTTGGTTAAACAATAATCCTGAATATTACGATCACAAACAAACGCTTTTCCCAATTGTACAAGGAAATGATTTCAAAGATTTGCGTCAAGAATCAGCAAAATATATTGCGGATTTCGGTGCAGAAGGAAATGCTATTGGTGGATTATCTGTTGGTGAACCAGAACCTGTGATGTACGAAATGACGGATATCGTAACAGAAATTCTTCCGCAAGATAAACCTCGTTATTTAATGGGAGTTGGAACACCTTGGAATATCATCGAATGTATTGCTTTAGGAGTTGATATGTTCGACTGTGTTATGCCAACGCGTAATGCACGTAACGCCATGTTGTTCACGTGGAATGGTGTTATGAATATGAAAAATGCAAAATGGAAAGATTGTTTTGAACCATTAGACGAAAACGGGACTAGCTATGTGGATAGTTATTACACAAAAGCCTATGTTCGTCATTTGTTCAATGCCAACGAAGCTTTAGGAAAACAAATTGCATCTGTTCATAACCTTGCGTTTTATTTAGATTTGGTAAGAGTTGCAAGACAGCATATTTTAGCAGGAGATTTCGCTCAATGGAAAGAACAAATTGTTCCACAATTAAAACAACGTCTGTAGTTTGAAAATAATTGATAAATACATCATCCGAAACTTTATCGGAACCTTTATCTTCATGGTTTTGATTTTGTCTACTATCGCTGTTATTGTCGATCTTAGTCAAAAATTAGGACGTATTAATGATAGTGGTTCTACAGCTTTTTCGGCTTTAACCCAATTTTACCCTTATTGGTCTATTTGGATTATTAACACCTTTTTACCAATTGCCGTTTTTATCACTGTGATCTATTTTACATCACGACTGACGATGCAAACCGAAATTGTAGGTGTGCTTTCGGGTGGTATTAGTTTTTATCGATTTACACTTCCATATATTTGGGTTGCTATATTTTTAGCAATTTCCGCTTTATTAGTAGGAAATGTAGTTTTACCTTGGGCAAATATTAAAAAAAATAAATACCAATATACCCATTTATTGAGTAATAACGACAAGGAAGAATATTACAAACGACAACGTATCGGTTCGCAAATTTCTCCTGATGAGTTTGTTTTTGTGGATAGTTATGACAGAACTGAAAAATTAGGAAGTTCTTTTATGTATCAAAAATTTGATTCGACTGAGTTGAAAAAACAAATCATCGCTTCAAGTTTTAATTGGAATGATAAAGATTCTACTTATGCATTAATGAGTGTTTACACACGCGAAATTAACAAGGATAAAACTGAAAAGTTAAATTACGAATCCAATACAAATTTGAAGTTACCAGCTTCTCCTGACGAAATTTTACCAGAAGAATATGTTGCCGAAACAATGAATACCTTCGAATTAAATGAATTTATTCAGAAACAAAAAGCAAAAGGTTCTGCCAATGTAAATACATACGAAAATGAATTAAATAACCGTTTGAGCGGTCCATTTTCAACTATTATTTTGACACTTTTGGCTCTATCGCTTTCATCTAAAAAACGTCGTGGAGGAATCGGAATCAATCTTGCAGTTGGTATTTCGTTAGCGTTTGTCTACATTTTCTTCTCGCAAACAACGTCTACGTTTTCCGAAAAAGGATATGTTTCGCCACTTGTCGCCTCGTGGATACCAAACATCGTCTTCGGATTACTAACTTTGTTTTTATATTTCAGACGAGCTCGTTCATAAAATATTTCAAAAATCCAGTTTCGAAAAGAACTGGATTTTTTATTTGATATTAAACCAATTATATTTTTAATTAAAAGAATATTTTTTTTATTCAATTGATAATAAGTAACTTTAAAATATTCTAAATTAATTTCTTAGATTTAAAAAAAGTTGAAGTGTAAAACTAAAATCAATTGATATGAAAAAAAATTTATTCCTTTTATTTTTAATCCTTTCGGTTTCTATTTTTTCACAAGAAACATTAAATACAATGTTTTATAATGTGTTCAAATTTCCGAATTCACTTCCTCAAAATCGTCAATTGATCTTAAGAGATATTTTAGACGAATACAAACCAGATTTATTTATGATTTGTGAATTAGTAACAGAAAATGGCGCTGATTTAATCTTAAATACATCTTTGCAAAATCAACCTGATAAATTTGCTCGCGCACTTTTTGTGGCTGATACAACGAAATTAGATGATCCGTTACAAACAATGGTTTTTTATAATACACGTAAATTGACGTTGGTTAATCAACAAAAAATCCCAACAGTTTATCGCGACATCAATCAATATTCTTTTCAATTAAATATTACTTCAAACGATCCCATTCATTTAGAAGTTTTTGTTGCGCATCTAAAATCAAGTACAGGACCTGCAAATCGTCAAATGCGTTTGGAAATGGTGCAAGAAGTCACAAAATCCTTGAAAAAATTAACGCAACCTAATACATATGTTCTTTTTGCTGGAGATTTTAATTTTTATAATTCATCAGAACCAGCTTATCAAGAAATTATCAATCCGGCAAATGCTATTTTGATGATTGATCCATTAAATGCACTTGGAAATTGGCAAGACAATCCAGCTTTTAGTTATTTACATACACAAAGTACACGCGTTTCTAACATAGGTTTTGGAAGCGGAACTAATGCAGGGGCAAGTGGCGGTTTGGACGATCGCTTTGATTTTATTGTGATGAGTGAAAATTTCAAAAACAGCTCACGTTTTTCTTTTATAAACGATAGTTATAAAGCGTATGGAAATAATGGAGATTGTTTGAATAAAGACGTTAAAGATCCTGATTGTACGGGCATTTACTCTCAAACTCTACGAACTAATTTGTACAATATGAGTGATCATTTACCTGTTGTCATGCAATTTAAAATTCATGAGAATTTGAGCACAAAATCAATTGAATCAAAACCTTTTATCTGGTTAAAATCAGCAAATATTACGAATGATAAAATTATAATTGGTATTGATAAAACACAATTAAATACTCAAAATAATATACTTTTCATTTACAATTCAGTTGGACAAAGTGTACAATCGGTTCGTATTAATAATCAATCAAATATAACGATTGATTGTCAAAGCTTAGCTTCTGGAATTTATTATATAAAAACAAAAGAATCGAACGAAATTTTAAAGTTTATAAAAAAATAATATTTTTATAAACAATAAATCCAATATGAAATATTTTATTCTGATACTTTTTACATTTCTCTTATTTAATTCTTGTGAAAATGAACAGATAATTCACTCTAATTTAATTAAAGAAAGTGAAAAATTTTTCGAAAAAAGAAATATAAATTCTAAAGATTTTAAAACCCTATTTTATATCAAAAAAGGTGATGATTATGCTCATTATGTTTTAAAATATTATAAAGTACCCGTTGTGCATTTTAAAT
>NZ_DICC01000039.1:0-20139 GCF_002415215.1 Empedobacter sp. UBA5036 | reverse complement strand
GAGCTACCAGGTCTCCGTTTTTTCGGACTGCAAATATACGATTATATCTGAGTTTACAAAACGAAAGACGTTTTTATTTTTTTATATAAAAAAGAACGTTTTGACTAAGTGACCTGGCTGGGGCTCGAACCCAGGACCCCAACATTAAAAGTGTTGTGCTCTACCAACTGAGCTACCAGGTCGGTTTCTTAAATCGAGTGCAAATATAGGGCGTTTAATACTAATTTAACAAACGTTTTGTGAAGTTTTTTACAATTTATTAATTAATCATTTCGGTTTTAAGAACTTAAATTTAGATAAATTTTTAGTTTTTTTTTGAAAGATAGAATTTCGAGTACGAAAACTGAAAAAATAAGCCATAGAAACATCATTTTATATATTTGATAAATGATTTATATACTATATTTGTCATCCAGCAAATCTAAATCTATGTGAACCGAAATTATTTTCGGAACGCTATTTAAAGATTGAAATTTTAGAATGAAGAAGAATATACTATATATTATTATTGCTTTGTTTTCGATAGTGTCGTGTAAAAAATCTGATAATCCAGAGGCAGACGTACCCGATTCTGAATATGCAAACAATTGTAATCAGGAAACAAAAGATGCACATTTGTCTAATTTTGCATTGAAAGAATTAAAGGAATTAATAAAAGATCAACCACAGATTATTCATCAAAAATTGAATGATCGTTGTTTCAAGGTTTCTAAACTTGGAAAAAATTTATACATTCAAAATTCAGATCGTTTAGATTCTTTGAAGATTAAAAACAATAATCAAGGAACAATGTTTTTGAATAAAATAACAGCAATACAGGTTTCACAAGAGATTGTTTATAAATTAACATATTCTTTTCCTATTAAATTCTTGAATCAATATAGAGCAGAAATCAAAAAAGATGCGCCAAAATCTAAATATCATCATTCAAATTCAATCGTTACTAACGAAGATTATCAAGTAACTTATAATGTGGAACGTTATGATGCAAGACGTTTGGAGAATACGTATTCATATCAAATTGATACGTTTGATGGATATGCGAGATTAACTATTTTTTATTCAGAAGACTTACCAGTAGACTAATCATGATTATTTCTTTAGTAGGATATATGGGTAGCGGAAAATCGACTACCGGAAAAGATTTAGCCAAAGCATTGGGTTTCGAATTTATTGATCTTGATGATTTTATCGAACAAAAATATCAAACAAAAATTAGTGAGATTTTTGAAAAAGAAGGCGAATTAGGTTTTCGTAAAAAAGAACGAGAAGCCTTAAAAGAAGTTCTGACTTCAACAAACATTGTGCTTTCTTTAGGCGGTGGAACTCCTGTTTATTTCGATAATATGAATGAAATTGCCAACAATTCAATTTCATTTTTTATGCGTGTACAATTACCACAATTGGTGAAACGATTAGAAAATAAAAAAGAAACTCGACCTTTAATTGCTCATCTTTCTAATGAAGAAATGATGGAGTTTATTGCGAAACATTTATTTGAACGCAATCAATATTATGAAAAGGCAAAATATACAATCAGTATTTCGAACCAAAGTACATTAGAGATTTTGGACGAAATTATGAAACATCTTAAAAAGGAGAAGATTTGGAATTAATCCAAATCTTCTCCTTTTATAATGATACCTTCAGTATCTTCTCCACCCTCTTCTAAATAATCATCCAAATCTCGGCGATCTTTTTTCGTTGGTCGACCTTCTCCTCTTTCACGATAATAATCTTGCGAAAGCTTTCGAAGCTCTAAAACTTCATATTCTTCTTTTGGCGTTGTATCCACAATATGCAAGGTTAACAATTTAGCTCCAATTCTATTATTTGGCACTTGCAATACTTTAAAAGATAAATTAATTTGATCTTTTCTCACCTCAATCGCATCACCTGGAATTATATCTCGCGACGCTTTTGCTACATCTCCATTCACTTTTACACGATTCTTTTTTACCGCATCAGCCGCTAAAGATCTCGTTTTATAATATCTAACACTCCAAAGAAATTTATCTAATCTCATTTAAAACTGAATATTTGTTAGGTTAAACTAATATTTTTTCTAAATTCGCAATATAAATCGAAATAACATGATAAAGAAATTCTTCGTTACTTTAATTGCATGTTCTGCTGTTTTAGTAGGATGTAATAATGATGATGATAATGGTGTAAATAAAGAAACTAAAATTCCAGTTGAAGAACGTAATGCTTTAGATGATGAAGCGATTCAACAATATATGGAAGATTATTATTTCAATCCTAAAAATGGAAAACTTACAAAGTTTGATACCATAAAAGGAAACGATGATGATGCTTATCCAACATTAAAATCTTTAGCAAAACAAGATAACTTAGGAATTTGGTATGCCGAAAATCCAAATCATAAAGGAACAGGAGAATCTATTGTTTCTAATGATAGTACTTCTATTTATTTAAATATTGAATCAAGCTCTTTCCTAGCTACAAATAGCACAGATTACAAAAGAAAATATGGCTTAGTTAGTCAAATTTATCTAACTGGATGGAACTCAATAAATTTAGGAGGGACTTCTGCTGTAGAAGATCCAACTTATTATTACTACATTCCTACTGAAACTGAAGCTAAAAATGGAGTAAAAAGAGAACATGTCGAATTGAAAAATTTCGCAGAAGGGCTTAAACACTTTAAATCTACAAACCGTTCTACAAATGATTTGTATAACTTTCAAGGTGTAATCATTTTACCTTCTCGTTTAGCTTATGCACGAAATAAATACTACGTTTCTGGATCAGGACTATCTGATTACTCATCATTCAGAGACCTTACAATAGTTTTCAATTTCGAATTACCTAAAATCGAAAAAAGAACAACAAAATAATTATCTTCAAAACAAGATAATCTTACAAAAACCATCTGTATTGATGGTTTTTTTTTATCTTTAAATTTCAAAATGTATTAGAATTAAACCTAAAAAATGAGTATAATAAAATCTATTATCGATAACGATTTCTATAAATTCACCATGCAATTTGGCGTTACAAAATTGTATCCAGATGTAATGGCGCGCTATAAATTCATTAACCGTGGTGAACATCAATTTCCTGAAGGTTTTGCAGAAGAATTGCAAAAAGAAATCAATGCAATGGCTTCACTTGCTTTAACCAAAGACGAAAAAGACTTTTTCACAACAAATTGCCCTTATTTGAGTCCTGCTTATTTAGACTTTTTGCAAGGTTATCGTTATGATCCAAATGAAGTAAAAATCGCTCAAAATGGTGCTGATGTAGAAGTTCACGTAGAAGGATATTGGTACCGCACAATTCTATGGGAGGTTCCAATTCTTTGCTTAATTAGTGAAGTTTTTTACAAATTAACTAATGCAAAACGCATCACAAACGAAGAAATCACAAAACGTACAAGCGATAAAGTTGATTTATACAATCGCCTTGGCGTTACAGTTGCAGAGTTCGGTACGCGTCGTCGTCACAGTTATGAAGTTCATGATGTCGTGATGAAAGAATTAACAAACCATAAAGGAAAAAGTTTTGTTGGAACTTCTAATGTTCACTTTGCGCATAAATATGGTGTTAAACCAATTGGAACACACGCTCACGAATGGTTTATGTTTCATGGTGCACGCTACGGATTCAAAATCGCGAATTCAATCAGTTTAGATCGTTGGGTAAAAGTTTATTATGGCGATTTAGGAATTGCTTTGACAGATACGTATACGTCGGATGTTTTCTTTGGACAATTTGATAAAAAACTATCTAAATTATTTGATGGTGTTCGCCACGATTCTGGAGATCCAATTGAATTTGGAGAAAAAACAATTGCACATTACGAAAAAATGGGCATCAATCCTTTATTCAAAACGATTATTTTCTCGGATGGATTAAATTCTGAAAAAGTGGAAATGATTACAAAAGCTTTCAAAGGAAGAATTGGATTGTCATTTGGAATTGGAACCAATTTAACAAACGACACTGATTTAAAACCTATGAATATCGTGATGAAATTGACCGAAATTTCTTCGATAGATATAAAATGGACAGGCGTTGTAAAACTTTCTGATGAAAAAAATAAACATACTGGAACGCCACGTATGATTGCTCTTGCAAAAGAAATGTTAGATTTAGATGACATTCCAAGCCACGATGCGCCAGAAAATGATTAAGAATATTCTTTAAAATAAAAAATGGAACTCAATATTGAGTTCCATTTTTGTTATCATTTAATATAATGAAAGATTATTTATTCATTAAATCTTCGATTTCTTCTGCTTCTAACGGAATATTTTGCATCAAGTTGAAAGGTTTTCCTTCTTTCTGAATTACATAATCATCTTCCAAACGAATTCCAAAACCTTCTGCAGGAATATAGAATCCTGGCTCGTTTGTGAAAACCATTCCAGCCACAAAATCATCAGTCAATAAACCATAATCATGTGTATCTAATCCCATATGATGAGACGTTCCATGCATCATGTATTTTTTGTAAGCTGGCCAAGCTGGATCTTCGTTTTGTACATCTGCTTTATCCAACAAACCTAAACCTAACAATTCAGAAGTATAAACTTTTCCTAATTCTTCGTGGTATTTGTACCAATTATTCCCAGGAACTAACATCGTTTCCGCTTCTTTTTTACAACGTAAAACTGCATCATAAACTTCGCGTTGGCGTTTTGTATATTTTCCATTAACTGGAATTGTACGTGACATATCTGATGAATAATTTGCATATTCAGCTGCAACATCAAACAAAATCAAATCACCGTCTTTACATTCTTGATTATTTTGAATATAATGCAACACATTTGCATTATTTCCAGACGCAATAATTGGCGTGTATGCAAAACCTTTTGAACGATTACGAAGAAATTCGTGAACAAACTCAGCTTCGATTTCGAATTCCCAAACTCCAGGTTTTACGAAATTTAAAATACGACGAAAACCTTTTTCTGTGATATCACACGCTTGTTGAATCAATTGAATTTCTTCTGGTTCTTTTACAGAACGTAAACGTTGCAAAATAGGATTTGAACGTAAATAAGTATGTCCAGGATAATCTACTTTCAATTGTTTTACAAAACGATCTTCGCGCGTTTCTACTTGAGGTGCTTCTGTTACGCGATAATGCTCATTTTTATTTACATAAACATTATCTGCTTCTACCATCAATTTGCGCAAAACATTTGGTAAATCTTGTAACCAAAGTACAGTTTTGATTCCAGAAACTTCTGTTGCTTGAGCTTTTGATAATTTTTCTCCTTCCCAAACTGCAATATGATCGTTTGTTTCACGAACAAATAATACTTCCTTATATTTAGGATCGTAAGCGTCAGGAAAAATTAATAAGATAGATTCTTCTTGATCAACCCCAGATAAATAAAAAATATCACGATGTTGTGCAAACGGTAACGTAGAATCTGAAGAAATTGGATAAATATCGTTAGAATTGAAAATAGCAAGAGAACGAGGTTTCATTGCTTTTACAAATTTCGCTCTGTTCTTTACGAATAACTCGCTTGGAATAGGATTGTATTTTGTTGTCATAAAATTTTACATTAATTATTATGACCAAATTTAAGAAGATGTTTTTAGAAAAAAAAGGAAAACCCTCGCAGAAACGAGGGTTTTAACCTTAACCAACCTAAACCTATGAAAAAGCCATTAGCCTTTTATGTTGACAAATGTAAGCTACTTTTTTTAAACTGCAAATTTTTTTTTAAAAAAGTCAATATTTTTTGAAGATCAATATGATAAAACGATAATATTCAATAAATAAGGTATTAATAAAAATTCAATAAATATTCATTTGTAATATTTGGATTATTATTTATATATTTGCACCTCGAATTTTAGTATAAATAATAACTTAAAAGAAGTTAAAAATGACACATTACGAAACTGTTTTCATTTTGACTCCCGTTCTATCTGATTCTCAGGTAGAGGAAGCAGTTAATAAATTCAATGACTTTGTTACTGCTAACGGTGGTGAAATCGTAGCAAAAGAGAACTGGGGCTTAAAAAAATTAGCTTACCCAATTCAAAACAAAAGAAATGGATTCTACCACTTAGTAGAATTTAAATCAGACAATAACGAGTTAGTTTCTCAATTAGAAGTTGCTTACAAACGTGATGAGCGTGTAATCCGTTTCTTAACTGTGAAATTAGACAAACACGGTATGGACTGGGCAGAAAAACGTAGAACAAAATTAAAGTCTAACTCTAACAAATAAGCAAAGCTATGGCAATTGACGATTTAGCAAAAAAAGCAGCTGGAGGTAGCGAATCAGAAATCCGTTATTTATCTCCTTTAGATATCGAAACACAATCAAACTCAAAATATTGTCGTTTCAAAAAATTTGGAATCAAATACGTTGACTATAAAGACGCTGATTTCTTAATTCAATTCGTGAATGAGCAAGGTAAAATTTTACCTCGTCGTTACACAGGAACATCTTTAAAATACCAAAGAAAAGTTTCTAAAGCGATCAAAAGAGCTCGTCACTTAGCATTAATGCCATTTATTGGTGATCAATTAAAATAATAACCTAAATATTAAAATATCATGAACGTAATTTTAAGACAAGATGTAGAAGGTTTAGGTTTTGAATTTGAAGTTGTTTCAGTAAAACCTGGATACGCACGTAACTTCTTAATCCCTCGTGGATTAGCATCAGTTGCAACTCCAAATAACGTAAAAGCATTAAACGAAGTTTTAGAAGCTCGTAAAGCAGAAGAAGCTACATTAATCGCTGCAGCAAAAGAAAAAGCAGCTAAATTAGATGGTTTAGTTGTTAAAATCGACGCTAAAGTTGGTTCTGGAGACAAATTATTTGGATCTATCAACAATGCAGATTTAGCAGAAGCTTTAGTAAAAGCTGGTGTTGAAATCGAGAAGAAAAACATTAGAATCCCTGGAAACACTATCAAACGTTTAGGAAAATACGAAGCTAAAGTTCGTTTCCACAGAGATGTTGAAGTAGATTTCGGATTTGAAATTGTACCAGATGCTGCATCTATCAAAGCTGCTGAAGAAGCTGCTAAAACTAGAGCAGAATTAGCTAAATTAGATGCTCAAAAAGCAGCTAACGCTAATAAAGAAGAAGGTTCTTTCTTTAACTTCGATAACCCAATTTACGCTAACGACAAAAAAGCGAAAAAAGAGGAAGTATCAGAAGAAGTTGCTACAGAAGAAGCTCCATCTACAGAAGAATAATTATTATTCAACTATATATAAAAAAACCTCGCAATTGCGAGGTTTTTTTATGCTTTTATTTTAGATAATCTAACGTATTTACTTCTTTAAACTTTGGCGAACGTCGTAAGAAATCTTTGAAGAAAGCCGTATGCGTAGCACCCATTAATACAAAAATACGATCGTCTTTTGTAATCGGCACATTGTTCATATTTGAGAACATAGCTAAATTTCTATGATAATATTTCGCCGCTTGCTCTGCTCCTACTGGATATTTTTTGTATGAAACCGTCGTTAACATATCCGCATTAACTGCAACAGAAAAATCTAAAAATTCTGGTTGATTATAGTACTGCAATAACTCTTTTAATTTTACATCTTTTTTTGTTACTCCATTTTTCGATTCATTATTTCGGAACATTTCAATGTATCTTTTGAATGTAATCGAATCATCTTGCTCTTTCAACAAATCACCAAGCATATAAAGATAATCTTCTTGATAATTAATTCCGTAAATTTTCTTCGATCCGCTTAGTCTCCCAACTTCATAAGCCAATAACTCAACTTCGTTTGGATTTTCAAACTTCATTTTAGGATTAAGTAAATAATCTTGAAAAAGTTTATTCAACACTTTATTGCGAGAAGGATTTTGTTCAACTAAAATAATTGTAGGTTTAAAAGCCGCAATCTGCTTTGCTATTTCATGTATTTGACGAACATTATCTTGGTTATTCTCATCAAATTCAGTCGTACTTGCATCTGGCGTATATCCCATGTGAAAAGTTCCCATATTAAGAACTGGAATAGCATCATCAAATTTTGTTTGAAATTGATATTTTGCTTGAGCAGATAAATTCATAGTACCAATAAATGTAGCAATTGCAATAAATAAGTTTTTCATTTGAGTTAATTTTTAATTATGATTCAAATTTCTGTGATTCTGAAAAAATTGACTTCTATTTATCGACTAACCCATTTGATTTATCGACGAATCACTTCACTTTTATCTAGAAAAGAATCTAATTTTACAAAAAACAAAAACAATGGAGCGTGATAAAAAAAATTTAAGTTTCTCGAAACAAAAAAGTGTACTTATACTTTTAGGGTTCTGGATTATTTACATTCTGTTTGACTACATAACAATTGGATTAGTAAATCTAACTAACGGAAATTCATTTTTTGAAGCAATTAACTTATTTGCATCAACAATGTATATTGTTCAGTTAATTACAATTTTTATTATCTATTTTTTTATTGCTCCTTATTTTCTAAAAAATATCAATTGGAAATCGATATTATTCTCTATAATATGTTCCTTTACAACATTTATTATTGTTCGTTATTTTATTGAGCAAATTATTACAGATTTTTTGTTTCACAAAGTCAATTATTTTGAAGGAACAACGATTAGTTTTTACATTTACGACAATTTACATTATGGTTCTTTTATCGTTTTTTCGTCACTATTTTTATGGATGACATTTCATTCAATCCATACACTAAAACAAAATAACATCATAGAAAAAGAGAAAAAAGAAGCTGAAATCAACTTTCTAAAATCTCAAATTAATCCTCATTTTTTGTTTAATACTCTTAATAATATTTATAGTTTGGTGAGTGTAAATTCTCCTCATTCGCTGAAAGCAATCGAAAATTTGAGTGCAATTATGCGTTTTACAACCTACGAAACCAATAAAGATAAAATAGAAATTGAACGAGAAATAGATTACATCAATCAATACTTAGATTTGGAACAAATTCGTTACGGAGAAAGATTTTATATCGAAAAAGAATTTTATATCGAGAATTCAAAAAAAATGATTCATCCTTATATTATTTCGCCCTTTATAGAAAATGCACTAAAACATGGTGTTGTAAAAGAAAAAGATCATCCCATCAAAATCAGTTTAAAAACTGATGCTACTTTTCTCGAAATATCAGTTTCTAATAAAATAAATCAACATCAAAAAGATGAAACTTCTGGAATTGGGCTCGTAAATTTAAAAAAAAGGTTGAATTATTATTTTGGAAATAATTATACATTCGAAATTAGGAATGATCACGAAACATTTCATATTTACTTAAAAATTCCTTTTGATGCCGAAAATTAATTGTATTATCATCGACGATGAGCCACTTGCTGTAGATTTATTAAAAAAACATGCAACAGAAAATGAACAACTAAATCTTTTGTTAGCCACAACAGAAGTTTTTGAAGCAATCGATTTTTTGAAAAATAATAAAGTTGATCTTATTTTCACAGATATTCAAATGCCCGAATTAACAGGAATTCAATTGATGAAAATCCTTGATCATTCTCAGAAATTTATTGTTACAACTGCTTATCAAGATTATGCTTTAGAAAGTTTTAATTTTCATGTGGTTGATTATTTATTGAAACCTATTACGAAAGATCGTTTTGATGCCTCTGTAAAAAAATATGTTGATTTTTTTCAAACGACATCAACTAAAAATCAGTCAACTTATTTGTTCGTAAAAGCAGATGGAAAGCAAGTGAAAATTAATTTTTCGGACTTAATTTATATTGAAGGCTTGAAAGATTATATTCGAATTCATACTAAAACTGAAAAATTATTAGTCTTAGAAACTATGAAATCTTTCGAAGAAAAATTACCAAATCATTTCAAAAGAATTCATCGTTCGTATATCATCAACCTTGATTTTTTAACTTCAATAGATGGTAATTCTGTTTATCTCAATCAGAAAATTTTACCAATTGGAGAAACATATAGAAAAGAAATGAAGGATTTTGGTTAAAAGCGTTAAGCAAAAAAAACTCCAACTTTTAAAGTTGGAGTTTTTGTTATTTATATATTTCTTGTTCGTTGTATCAGCAACATATCAGCCAAAACCATCGCAGCTAAACTTTCTACAATAGGAACGGCTCTTGGAACAACACAAGGATCATGACGACCTTTTCCATGCATTTCTACCATTTTGCCATCTGCATTCAACGTTGTTTGTTCTTGCATTAATGTCGCAACTGGCTTGAAAGCAACTTTAAAATAAATATCCATTCCATTTGAAACTCCACCTTGTATTCCTCCAGAATAATTGGTTCTTGTTGTTCCATCTTGGTTGAATTGATCATTCATTTCTGAACCTTTCATCGATGTAGAAGCAAAACCTTCGCCGTATTCAAAACCTTTTACGGCATTTATCGACATCATCGCCTGTCCTAAACGTGCATGCAATTTATCAAAAATTGGTTCACCTAAACCAACTGGCACATTTTGAATAACACAAGTTACTTCACCTCCAATTGTATCACCTTCTTTGCGAATTTCTTTGATACGATTAATCATTTTTTCTGCCATTTCTAGATCTGGACAACGAACTGCCGTTTCTTCAATTTTAGAAAAATCTAATGTAGAATAATCATTATCCAACTTCAACTCACCTACTCCGCTTACATAAGCTGTAATATTGATATTTGGAATCACATGTTTTGCAACAGCACCACCAACAACCCAATTAGCCGTTTCTCGCGCAGAAGTTCTTCCTCCACCTCTATGATCGCGAACACCATATTTGGTTTCGTATGTAAAATCGGCATGAGAAGGACGAAAAACGTCTTTTATATGATCGTAATCGTGAGATTTTTGATTATCATTCGGAATAATAAACCCGATAGAAGCACCTGTTGTTTTTCCTTCAAAAATACCTGAAAGAAATTGTACTGTATCTGGTTCTTTTCGTTGTGTCACAATTGCAGATTGTCCTGGTTTACGACGATCTAATTGCGCTTGTATCCAATCAAAATCTAATTCGATTCCACTTGGAACGCCATCAATTACACCTCCAATCGCTACACCATGACTTTCGCCAAAAGTTGAAATTTTAAATAGTCTTCCGAATGTATTCACAATAGTATATGTGTTTTTTGTTTTTATTTTTCGAATTGATAAATCACTGCATTAACATTCATTGTAGCTCCAACAGAAGCTAAAATAATTTTATCATTTGCGTGAAATTGATGAGGAGCTAATTCTCCTTTTTTGATTAAATCAAACATTGTAGGAACCGTTGCTACAGATGTATTTCCTAAGAATTGAACTGTCATTGGATCAATTTTTTCTGGTACAGCTACACCATATAATTTGTATAAACGCTCTATCATTGCATGATCCATTTTTGCATTTGCTTGGTGCAATAAAATTTTATCAATATCGGTAATTGATAAATTTGTTTCATCTAACAATTCTTTAATTGCTGGTGGAACATTTTTTAATACGAATTCGTAAACTTTACGACCTTTCATATTAATTGTTTTGATTGAACCTTTATAATCTGGATTTGCAGAACGTCCATTTGTCAAGTAAGCCAATTCATCACCTGTATAACTTAACGTTTCGTGATTGATGATTCCATATTTATAATCAGCTTCTTTCGCTTCCAAAACAACTGCTCCTGCTCCATCTGCAAAAATCATCGCAGAACGATCATGCGGATCTACAGCACGAGATAACGTATCAGAACCGATTACCAAAACTTTCTTTGCAATATTTGCTTGAATAAATTGATGTCCTAAAATCAATGATTCTATCCAACCTGGACAACCAAATGTCATATCATAAGGCTTACATTTTAGGTTTTTGATTCCTAAATTGTGTTTTACTTTTGCCGAAATTGACGGCATGATATCAATTTGATGACCAACAGGATCAATATCTCCAAAGTTGTGCCCAACGATTATATAATCTAATTCTTCTGGATTAACACCAGATTCTTCAATTGCTTTTTTAGCAGCAAAAGTTGCGATATCAGAATTTAATAAATCATCTTCTACATATCTTCTTTCTCTGATTTCTGTAATTTCCTCAAATTTACGCGTAATTTCTTCACCAGTTTTATCCAAACGATTTCCACTTTCGTCATAAAATTCGTGGTTAACAAAATCTTCGTTCGTAACAATTCTATTCGGTAAATAGTGTCCAGAACCTGTAATTACAGAGTTTATCATATTAATATTGTTCAATTTTAATAAAAAAATAATAGCGACAAAGTTACACATTTCATTAAAATAGTCATGAAAAATATGTAATAACTCATACCGAAATTAATAAAGTATATTTAATTTAGCAGCATGAAAAAAAATCCTTCATTAATTGGTCTTTTAATCGTCTGTGGATTAGCTGCTTTAATCGTTGTTATTTATAACACTTTTCTAAGCAAAAAAGATGGGTATGTGATTGATAATCCATCAAACAAAACCTTGACAATCAAAATTAACGATAAAGATTTTACAATTGCACCGCAACAAAATGCAAGAGTAGACTTGAAAAAAGGAAAAGCGCATATCGTTTATAGTTTTAATAACAAAAATGTAGATACAGTTGTAGATATTACGAGAGCAAATGGTTTTATAAATCCAACGCATCAAGAATATTATACATTTACACGACCTTATGGTGTTAGAAAAAACAAAGATTCTATCTTTTTATCAAACAATATTGCAATAGATAACAAGATTTATCACGGAATTATCGAAAAATCTTCTCAATTATACATCGAAAACTTTTACTATAACATCGATCAAGATTATCCTAAAATGTTCATAAAAAGTAGTGGAAGCGAGAAAGCAACTGATTTATCGAAAATATTTAACAAAGAAGATTTTAAACAATTTTATTTCGAGAATTACGAATAAGATTTAGATTTTATAACTTTACAAAATGGCAAATCATCAACACGATGCAGTAACTCCTTACGAAGCATCAGATCTAAATAAAAAGAAACAAGTCGAGCAAATGTTCGATAATATTTCGCCAAAATACGATTTATTAAACCGTGTTTTATCAATGGGAATCGACATTCAATGGCGAAAAGATGTTATCAAAATGGTAAAAGCTTCTCAACCAAAAACGATTTTAGATATCGCGACTGGAACAGGAGATTTAGCGATTATGATGGGTAAAAATACCGATGCAAAAATTACTGGATTAGACTTATCTAACGGAATGTTGGAAGTTGGTCGCAAAAAAGTAAAAGAAGCTGGATTAGAAAATCGTATCGAAATGGTGCAAGGTGATTCGGAAAATTTACCTTTTCCTGATAACACTTTTGACTGTGTGACCGTTTCTTTTGGTGTTCGTAATTTTGAAAACTTAGAGAAAGGTTTAGCAGAAATTAATCGTGTTTTAAGACCTGGAGGAACTTTCGTTATTTTAGAATTTTCTTATCCTACAGCTTTTCCAATGAAACAGTTGTACACATTTTATTCTAAAAATATTTTACCTGCAATTGGTAAAATGGTTTCGAAAGATCAAAGTGCTTATACCTATTTACCAGATTCAGTTCGTGCTTTTCCACATGGAGAAGAAATGAAAAACATTCTGAAAAGTGTAAAATTTACACAACCTATTGATAAAAAACTTACTTTTGGTATTGCAAGCATTTATAAAAGTATAAAATAAATTTGCTTGTTATTCGTTGAAAGTCTATGAGAAAAAATCTAATCATCGCATTATCGTTAACTGTTGCTAGCATTGCAAATGCGCAGTTTCGCCCTAATAATGACAGAAGCGAAAACAGAACTGAAACTGATCAGAAAAAATTTAGTTTTGGATATTTCTTGGGAACTAATATGATGAGTTACAAGATTGTTCCTAAAGCACAAACTAACCCTGTCCCTGGAGCTCCTCAAATTCCAGAAGATGATGGAGTAAATGAACACGGTTTAGTTTATTTAGATCAAGAAAGTAAAGCTGGTTTCTCTGTTGGATTAATCGCTAAAATGCGTGTGAATGATTACATCGACTTAAAGTCTGAACCAGGATTGCATTTTGCTCAACGTATTTTACATTTTCGTAATGCTCCTTTAGCTGGTACATCAACTGGTACTTATGAAGGAGATTTAGAAGATTCTAATGTAAAACGCGAAGTAAAATCTACTTATATCGAAATTCCATTGTTACTTAACTTTCACGGAGATCGTTGGTTCAATACACGTCCATATATTCAAGGAGGTTTGGGGTATTTAATGAATTTACAATCGAACGAAAATAAAGAAGACGATAACGCAACTGGAGTTTTCAGAACAACAACGAATAACTTTAACTGGCAAGCTGAAATTGGAGTTGAAATTTATTTCAAACGATTTAAACTTACACCAGCCCTAAAAGGTATGTTCTTCTTTAATAATGAAATTGTTCCTGATAAACCTTCTACAGATCCTTATTGGACAGGAAGTTTGAATTCATTATCAACCAGAGCATTTGTTTTTTCTCTAAAATTTGAATAAAAATTTAAAGTCATAATCATAAAATAATAAAAACCATAAATAATATAATCACATGAATTTTCAATTATCGGAAGAACAATTAATGATTCAAGAAGCTGCTCGTGATTTCGCTAAAGCCGAATTATTACCAGGAGTTATCGAACGCGACGAAACATCTACTTTCCCAACTGATGCAGTAAAAAAAATGGGAGAACTTGGATTCTTAGGTATGATGGTTGACCCAAAATACGGAGGATCTGGTTTAGATAGCGTTTCTTATGTCATTGCAATGGAAGAAATCGCTAAAGTTGATGCTTCTGCTGCTGTTGTCATGTCAGTTAACAACTCTTTGGTTTGTGCTGGTATGGAAAAATATTGTAACGAAGATCAAAAACAAAAATATTTAGTACCATTAGCTTCTGGTCAAGTGATTGGAGCATTTTGTTTATCTGAGCCAGATGCTGGTTCTGATGCGACTTCTCAAAAAACTACTGCAGTAGATATGGGAGATCACTATTTATTAAATGGTACAAAAAACTGGATTACGAATGGTGGAACAGCCTCTACTTATTTAGTAATCGCTCAAACTGATCCAGAAAAAGGTCACAAAGGAATCAATGCTTTCATCGTAGAAAAAGGATGGGCAGGCTTCGAAATTGGACCAAAAGAGCAAAAAATGGGAATCCGTGGTTCTGACACACATTCATTATTCTTTAATGATGTAAAAGTTCCAAAAGAAAACCGTATCGGTGAAGATGGATTTGGATTTGCTTTCGCAATGAATGTCTTAAACGGAGGACGTATCGGTATTGCTTCTCAAGCATTAGGTATTGCACAAGGCGCTTATGAATTAGCATTAGATTATGCAAAAATTCGTAAAGCATTCAAAACAGAAATCATCAATCACCAAGCTGTTGCATTCAAATTAGCAGATATGGCAACTAATATTACAGCTGCTCGTATGTTATGTTTCAAAGCTGCTGTTGAGAAAGATGAAGGAAAAGATATTTCTATTTCTGGTGCAATGGCAAAACTATTTGCTTCTAAAACAGCGAACGAAGTTGCTTCGGAAGCCGTTCAAATTCATGGAGGAAATGGTTATGTTCGCGAGTATCATGTAGAGCGTATGATGCGTGATGCAAAAATTACTCAGATTTACGAAGGAACATCAGAAATTCAAAAAATTGTAATTTCGAGAGGAATTGCTAAATAATTTTAGATAAATATAATTATTTTTTATCTTTATGAGACATCTGTTAATGACAGATGTCTTTTTTTATTTATTTAATCAAAAAACAATACGTCGTATATTTGTGGCGGAAAAAATATAAAGAAGATGAAAATTTTTAGATTCGGACCAAAAGGTCAGGAGAAATCAGGTGTAATCATCGATGAGAAAAAATTTGATGTTTCAGCATCTGGAATTATTTATGATGATGATTTTTTTGGAAATACCGAAAAACAAGAAACTTTACAAAAATATATCGAGCAAAACATTAACAGTTTGCCTTTAGTTGAAGACAATGTACGTATTGGTACGCCTTTAACTCGTCCAGGAAAAATTGTTTGTGTAGGTCTTAACTTCGATGATCACGTAAAAGAAACAGGTTTGGAGCAACAAGCAGAGCCGATTATGTTTATCAAAGCAAATCAATCGTTTAACGGACCAGAAGACGGAATTATGCAACCAAATGGTTCTACAAAAATGGACTGGGAAACAGAACTTTGTATTATTATTGGTGAAAAAGCAAATAATGTAACGGAAGAAAATGCGATGAATCACGTATATGGTTATGCGTTGATTAATGATATTTCTGAGCGTGCATTCCAAACAGAGCGTGGAGGAACTTGGGACAAAGGAAAAGGATGTGATACATTTGCACCTGTAGGTCCTTTTATTGCAACAAAAGACGAAATCGAGGATGTAAATAATTTACGTGTTTGGTTAAAATTAAACGGAGAATTAATGCAAGATGGTAATACAAGTGATTTTATTTACCGCATTCCTAAATTAATTTCCTACCTATCTCAATTCATGTCTTTCTTACCTGGAGATATTATTTCTACAGGTTCTCCAGCAGGATCAGGAATGGGAAAAACACCTCAAGTTTGGTTAAAACCAGGAGATGTTATCGAGTATGGAATTGATGGTTTAGGTTCTACAACTCAAACTATTTTACCTTTCTCAAGAGGTTAAAAATAAGATATCTTACAATAAAAAAACGTGCAATTCAAAATTTGAATTGCACGTTTTTAACTTCTGTTTAGTATCATACTTAATTGATTAAACGATAAAACGTATTCTTTTTCATCCAATCAATTATTGATTTTAAAACAATCTATCAATTAAATAGAACGTCTAATTCGAAAAAAATATTGGATATTCAATTAATTAACGTAATTTTGCAAACGTTTTGACAACCGTCTAAATGGTACAAATCCATCAAAGTGACGAATAATTCCTAAAATCTTTTGGGAAAACAGAATCATTTTGTACATTTGCACCCCGATCGGATTGTCGGTAATTTATAAAATATTAAAAATCAAGATAGTGGACACGTTAAGTTACAAAACTTCATCAGCCAACAAAGAAACTGCTCAGAAAGAATGGGTAGTTGTGGACGCTTCTGACTTATCATTAGGTCGTTTAGCGTCAGGTGTTGCGAAGCTTATCAGAGGTAAGCACAAAACAAACTTCACTCCTCATGCAGATTGTGGAGATTATGTAATTGTTTTAAACGCTGACAAAATTCAATTAACAGGTAACAAATGGGATGACAAATTATACATTCGTCACACAGGTTACCCAGGTGGACAAAGATCTTTAACTGCGAAAGAAGTTTTTGCAAAAGATCCTGTACGCTTAATCGAAAAGTCAGTAAAAGGAATGTTACCTAAAAATAAATTGGGTAGTAAATTATTGACTAATTTACATGTATTTGTTGGTACTGAGCACAATCACGAAGCTCAACAACCAAAACAAATCGATATTAACGAATATTTATAATCTAATTCCATGGCAATAGTTCATAAAATCGGACGTAGAAAAACATCTGTTGCTCGTGTATACTTACAAGAAGGTAATGGAGAAATCTTCATTAACGGGCGCGAGTTAGCAATCTACTTCCCTACAGCAGTATTACAATACAAAGTAGAACAACCATTTTTAATCACTGGTACAAAAGAGAAATACAATGTAGATATCAAAGTATTTGGTGGTGGAATCACTGGTCAAGCTGAAGCAATTCGTTTAGCAATTTCTAGAGCTTTATGTGAAGTTGACGCAGATTTTCGTTTACAATTAAAACCAGAAGGGTTATTAACACGTGACCCACGTATGGTTGAACGTAAAAAATTCGGTCAAAAGAAAGCGCGTAAGAAATTCCAATTCTCTAAACGTTAATTTATTCAATTCATTAAAAAATCCATTTTCCGTTGGTTTAGCATCTAAACAAATAAGGCTAGAATTCTTCGACCACTTGTTTGTTGCTTGTTGAGATAACGGAACGTAAACTAAAAAAAAGAAAATGGCAAAAGTAAATGTAAAGGACTTATTAGGTGCTGGTGTGCACTTTGGTCACTTAACAAGAAAATGGAATCCGGCTATGGCTCCTTATATTTTTATGGAGAAAAACGGAATCCACATCATCGATCTTCACAAAACTGCAGTGAAATTAGATGAAGCATCTGAAGCTTTAGGAAAAATTGCTGCATCTGGACGTAAAGTTCTTTTTGTTGCAACTAAAAAACAAGCAAAAGATGTTGTAGCTAAGCATGCTGAAGAAATCAACATGCCTTATATTACAGAACGTTGGCCTGGTGGGATGTTAACTAACTTTGTTACTATCCGTAAAGCAGTTAAAAAAATGAATTCAATCGATCGTATGAAAAAAGACGGTACGTTTGAAACACTATCTAAAAAAGAAAGATTACAAGTTGATCGTCAAAGAGCATCTTTAGAGAAAAACTTAGGTTCTATCGCTGATATGACACGTTTACCATCTGCAGTATTTATTGTAGATATCGTACGTGAGCACATAGCTGTAGCAGAAGCTCAAAAATTGGGTATTCCAATCTTTGCAATGGTTGATACAAATACTGACCCTCGTCAAGTAGATTTCCCAATCCCTGCAAATGATGATGCTTCTAAATCTATCGATATCATCTTATCTACAGTAGCTGATTCTATCAAAGCTGGTTTATCTACACGTAAAGCAGAAAAAGAAAAAGCAAAAGAAGGTAAAGAAGAAGGAGCTGAAACAAAAGAAGCTTAACATTAACTTGATGATCAATTCATCGATATAATATACCTTGTAGCTCCTACACCACTTTGTGGTGTACGAGCTACTTTTATTTAAAATATTAAGAAACAAAATAAAAATATTACTATGAGCTACAAAGCAACAGCCGCTGAGGTAAGTAAATTAAGAAACGCAACTGGTGCGGGAATGATGGATTCTAAAAAAGCTTTAGAAGAAGCTGGTGGAGATTTCGATAAAGCTGTAGAAGTTTTACGTAAACAAGGACAAAAAGTAGCTGCTAAAAGAGCTGACCGTGATTCTACAGAAGGTGCAGTTATCGCTAAAGTTAACGCTGACCAAACTAAAGGTATCGTTATCGCTTTGAACTGTGAGACTGACTTCGTTGCTAAAAATGAAGCTTTCGTTGCTATGGCTAACGAAATCGCTGATTTAGCTTTGACAGTTAACTCTAAAGAAGAATTATTAGCTTTACCATTCGCAGGAATTACAGTTGGTGAAAAATTAACTGAGCAAACAGGTGTTATTGGAGAAAAAATCGAAATTGGTACTTTCCAAGCTATCGAAGGTGCTATCGTTAATTCTTACATCCACGCTGGTAACAAAATTGGTGCTGTAGTTTCTTTATCTGCTAACGTAGAAGGTGCTTCTGAAGTAGCTCGTGACGTTGCTATGCAAGTTGCTGCTATGAACCCAGTAGCATTAGATGAAACTTCTGTTGCTCAATCTGTAATTGACACTGAATTATCTATCGCTAGAGAAACTTTAGTTGCAGAAGGTAAACCAGAAAACATGATTGAAAACATCGCTCAAGGTAAATTACAAAAATTCTTCAAAGAGAATACATTAGTTCACCAAGCGTCAATCAAAGACGGAAAAACTTCTGTTCAAGATATCGTTAAAGCTGTTAACGCTGACTTGAAAGTAACTGGATTTATCCGTTACAGCTTATAATAAGCTTATAATAAGTTTATAATTTTTATTATATATCTTAAAGTGATGCTAAATTTTAGCATCACTTTTTTGTTTGGTATATATTTTGAAATGTTTGTTTTATAATTATTTATTTTTATATTTGTTAGGATTACAAGCATATGAAACACTTTATACTATTTATAACTATATTTTTATTCACCATAACATCTGCTTCAGCTCAGTCGAGATTTGATCAGGATAAAGGCTCTGTTAGTATTTATCCAAATCCTGCGAGTTCTACATTTACAATAAAATTTGACAATCCATCAAAGGCAAGTTCGGTGTCGATATATTCGATTATTGGAAATGAAGTGATGAATAAAAAATTAGACGGAAGCCAAAAAGCAAACTTTAACGTACAAAGTTTGAAAAAAGGAAAATACATTGTTCGCGTTTTTAATGAAGATGGAACAACAGAAACACAATCCTTGATTAAGAATTAAGATTATTCATATATAAAGACACTGTACCAAAAA
>NZ_DICC01000076.1:0-32035 GCF_002415215.1 Empedobacter sp. UBA5036 | reverse complement strand
TTAACAAGGGGAAGATTACACCCAAATAAATATCTGACCATAATAAGGAAATATTCAAAATTATATTTATCATCATTTTTAGAGAAGATAACAATTGAATCAGAGAAGTTAACGATATACACTTCAGTATCACTATAGCATCCATCAAGATGAGTACTATAATTTGTTTTTTCTATACTTTTTTTGAATTTGTTAATAGAGGTTAATCTAGAATAAATTTCATCATGAGTATTTCTCATAATACTATCTTTGAAACCTAATATATCTAAAAAAGCTACAAAACGAAAATCAGTTGTTTTCCAATTTGTTTTTATTGTATTAGTCATTAAATCTTGATTTTATTTACTTTTAAAATAGTTAATAATATTTTTTTTTACACTCAAATATACCAAAAAATCACAATCAAACCCCTTATTGTAAAACTACAATCCTACAAATTTTCTCCCACTTTTGCTCGTGTTTTCTTTTACTAATTGTCAAAAAAGAATATATAAATAACGTTGCATAACCCAAAAAGCTCCTGAGAGGAGCTTTTTTTGTGGAGTATATACTATTTTAAAAACTAAGGTTTTCACTACTTCGCATTCTACGTAAGCATAAAAAAAAGCAGTAATCATATAAAATACTGCTTATATAGCTTAAAACTAAACTTCGATAACTCCATAAGAATTAAAAGCTAACTTCGGTTCCGTTCAACAGGCTTCCATCTCATGCCCTCTGGGCAAGACGAAAGCTTAGTTATTGTGCGACGTTTTTATTCTAAACAGATGTGTTTTAACTTACCCGAGTCCTCGGTTGATTATAAACAGGTGTGTTTTACCTTATCCGAGTCCTTGGTTGATAACAAAGAAATTTATTTTTAACTATAATTAGTGAGTTTTAGACGAATTAAAACGTTTATTTTTGGCGTAATATTAATTGAGACTTTCTAAAAAATGAAAAAACTATTTTTATTGACAACATTCTTTATGGTGTCAGCACTTTTTGCTCAACAAGCGACTAATACGTTAGAAGGCGTTTTTACAACAAAAGCAAAAGATGAATTATATAATCCATTGAAATTTGATGGAAAAGGAAGAGTAACAATCGGTGAATTTGATGAGGTTGGTTACGAATTTACAGAACGCAATGATTCGGTTATAATATTTGTCGAAAAAACGGTTTTTATCTTCAAAAAAGAGAAAAATCAATTAAAAGGAATTTCAGATTGGGTGGATAAAAAAGTGTATAAATCAAATTTGAAATCTTTCGAAAATAAACCTCAATCAGATTCTAAATTAGCACAACGTGCAAATTGGATGGCTCAGAATTATGATATCAATTTTAAAAATAATGCAAGCTATTTATTTGATTTTGATGAAGAAAGTTTAATTAAAAAATTAAAAGAAAATGAAGCTGCAAATGCAAAATTGTGTAAAGAAGGTTTTGATGAAAGTTGTAAAGTAGTTTTTGCCTATAAATTTGCTGAACAATCTGGTGGTGTTTTCGAGACATTAAGTGCAACAGAAGAGTTGAAATTAAAACCTAATAAAGAGTTACAGCAATTGGCCCAACGTGTATTAGATTTAGGAAATCCAGATGGATACGGATTATTTTATACGTATTACTATTTTACAGGAGAAAAGGAAAAAGCGGAAGAGTTTTTACAAAAAGGATTAGATTTAGGATCTAAGTATTGTACAGAGATTTCATTAAATTCAGCTTTAAGTGAATTTGGAGAAGGCTTACAATCGGAAGTAGAAGAATCAGAAGATTAATTCGAACAAATTATCATATAAAATAAAAGCTCAACATTAGTTGAGCTTTTTGTTATTTAGTCAATAAATATTTTGCAACAGCATGATAAGCTGGTAACGAATACGGGTCGTTCGCACTATTCGATGCAACCGGATTGGAAGCAAATCGCACAATAACCATTTCCGCTTTTGGATCAACATAAATCGCTTGACCATGAACGCCACGCGCCATAAATGCTTGATGCTCATTATTCGTTACCCACCACATATCTTTGTAGCTCCAGCCTTTTAGAAGTTTATAATTTGCCTTTTCAAAAGCTTTTTGATTTCCTCCTTTTTTGATTTCCTCAACCAATTTTTTAGGCAAAATTTGATGATTATTAAAGTAACCATTGTTTCTTATCATTTCTCCAAACATCGCTAAATCTCGAAGGTTTGCATTAAAACCACCTCCTGCAAAAGCAATTCCAGCACCATCAATCTGGTAATATCCATCAAAGTTTGTTCCCAATGGTTCCCAAAATTTTTCAGATAGAATTTGAGCCAAAGGTTTATTCAATACTTTTGTAATAATCCAACCCATCACATCAGTATTCACCGTTTTATAACCAAAAGCTTCACCATGTTTACCATTTTTCTTGACTGTTTTCAAATAATCATAATAATTTGTAGGTCCATTATAATTAGCAGGTTTAGGAAAAGGATTTCCAGCAGCCGAAAAAGCCCACACTTCAGCATTCGGATCGCTGTAATCTTCACTATATTGCAAAGCAGTTGTCATATCCAAAACTTGACGAATCGTAGAATCACCAAAAGCTGAGGTTTTCAATTCAGGAATATAATCACTACATTTTTTATTCTCATCTAGAATACCTTCGGCAACTAACATTCCGCCTAAAGTTCCTGTCAAGGTTTTACTCACAGACATCAAGGCATGAGTTCCATTTTTGTTTAGTTCTCCAAAGTAATTCTCATAAACAATAGCACCTTTGTGTAAAACAATAATTCCATCGGTATAATTTTTTTGCAAAGATTCTTTCCATGTCATAGTTTTTTTACTTTCTAAAGGAGTGAAAGTCACATTATCAATGGATTGATCCAATTTAGTTTTCCAAGTATATCTGTTTTCTTGTGCCGAAGCGACATTTACAGTTGGGAAAAATTCGCGCATATGACAAACGCTATATCGTAAAGCTGGAAAGTTAAAAAAGCTACCATCTATAGCGGACAAAATATCTTCTTTAGCAGGTGGAAACCCTTTTATCCAATTAAAATTCTTTGGATCCGATTGTTCTGCAGTCAAAAATTGTTGTCCATAACTCATTTGCGTCATCACTATAATTAAACAAACTAATATTTTTTTCATAGTTGTACTATCTATTTGGTTGATAAATGAAGTAGAGGAGAAGCTTGCTTCTCAAATTTACGAAAACCATTTTAAACTTTATTTTATTAAAAATCGGTGAATTCGAAAGAATAATAAGGTCAAATAACAAGACGAATTCACCGACAAGTTTTGAAGTATTCGATTGATTAGATCTCAACTTCTCGTTCAGAATTTGTGCAATTACTATGAACGATATAATCGATTAGTTTTCCGTTTTCAAAACACAACATTAAATCTTCTTCATAAATTGATGTATGTGTCAATTGGTTAAATTGTAATAATTTTCCTTGTGAGATTTTAATGATTCCAGAATACCAGCTCGCAAAAACTTCTTCTCTTCTCGGAAACAAATAATTCAATTCAACTTCATCCAAACCATCCAAATATCCTCTGAAATTAATCAAAAACAATTCGTCATTTCTCAATTCCCATTTCCCATAATATCCTCTCCAGCATGTTGGCGAAGGTGGAGTAAAATAAGGTGGATGATTTAATTCTCTAAAATAATGATGTAATGGTTGTTCGGCTATAATATATTGTTGGTTGTCGATTAATAAAATTTCTCCTATTTGCGCGATCATTTTTTCTTATGGTTTATTCAAATGTAAAATAGCCATTCGAATAAATGAAAAATCAATAGTGCTAATTTATCAAAATAATAAAAATTGACCGACTAAAATAAATAGTTGAAAATTATTTTGTCTTTAAATGATAAATTCGTATTTATTATTTATTTAAGAGTTATTCTTTCACCTTGTTGAGGGAAAATATAATTGATGTTATATGGATTATCTTTTAACAATTCGTCTTTAATTTTTTGCTCATAATCATCTTTTGGCTTGATATGAGTAACGATAATTGTTAAACCTTTCAACCTACTTTTTCCAACTTCTTTCGCTAATTCGCCTAATTCTTCGTTCATTAATTTTGGGGTTAAATGACCAAATAATAATTTTTCGGGTTGAGAATTCGGAAAAGAAACTTCTAACATCATTGTTTTTAATTTTCCTGATTTAATTTTAGGTGAAATTGCTTTCCAAATAGTTGATAAGTTTTGAGTTTTTTCGATACGATCAGCTCCTGTATCACCAAAATATAAGACTGCATTTGAACCATTTTCGACTAATATTGCCGAACTTTTTAAAGGGTTTACATGACTCAATTCGTAAATAGTTCCTGTAAAATTAGTTCCTTCTATTGTGAAAGGCATTCCTATTTTTGCGTATTTGTAGTAATATTTATTCAAAATTGGCGATTCACCTTCATTGGCAAAATTTGCCCAAGCATCATTGGTAAAATATTTATTTTTTAAAACTGAAATTGTTTCAGAAATACCATAAATAGGCTTGTTAGAATCTTCTGGAGAATTAATAATCATGCCTGAAAGATGATCCAAATGTCCATGTGAAATAAAATATCCTTTGATATAGTTTTTCAGAATTTTATTGTTTTGTTCTTCAAAAGTACCTTTCTCTATTGCTTTATTGATTCCAGAAAGAATTGTTCCTGCATCCAATGCTAAATAGCTGTTTGTTGTTTCTTCACCAATCAAATAAGATGAAAGATTGCTTTCATTGCTACCTCCATAAACACCAAGTGGAACAATCTGAATATTTTGTGCTGATGCAATCATCGAAATTCCGAATCCAATACTTAATAGATATTTTTTCATAAAAAGAATTTTAACAAAAATACAACTGAAAAGTATTATTAAACTAAAATATCCCCATAGTTTCTAAAAACTTTAGTATTTTCACATTTCTTTAAAAATTAACGCATAAAAATTAGTTAGAATGAAATCGAAATTATCTACTAAAATATTGAAAAATTATGCGACTCAACTGATGATGAAAAAAGCAATGTATGCAGCTGCAATTGCTTTATTGGCAACGAATGTTGATGCGCAAAAGAAACCTCTTGATTTGACTGTTTTTGATGAATGGCAATCAATCGGAATGAAAGAATTATCAAATAATGGTTCGTGGGTTGCTTATCAAGTATATGCACAAGAAAGCGATAATACATTGAATTTTTTTGGACTGAAAACAGATAAAAATCTAAGTTTTCATAGAGGAGAACAAAGTGTTTTTACAGCAGATTCTAAGTTTGCCGTTTTTAAAATTCGACCTTTTTACAAAGATTTGAAATTGGTTCGAATCAAAAAGAAAAAGGAACATGAAATTGCTAAAGATTCAATCGGAATATTAAATCTTGCAACAAATCAAGTCGAGAAATTACCAAATATAAAATCATTCAAAACACCGAAAAAAGGAGGTTCTCTTTTAGCTTATTTATTAGAAAAAGAAGAAACGAAGAATGATAAAAAAGACAAGTCAGATTCTACAAAAACGAAGGATAAAGTTGCAAAATCAGCTGGAAAAGATAAGAAAGATACGCCGTTAGAATTGGTGTTGAGAAATTTGATTTCAGGTCAGAGAAAATCATTCAAAAATGTGATGAATTATGAGTTTAGCGAGAATGGTAAGCAATTAATTTTTTCGACTAAACAAGAGAAAAAAGATAGTTTAGATAAAACTAAATATGGTGTTTTCTTAGTGAATACAGCAACGTTTGTTCAAAAACAATTGGTAGATACAATTGGTGATTTTAAACAATTTGCGTTTGATGAATTAGCAAATAAAGTCGCTTTTGTTGGAACTTCTGACGAAGAGAAAAAGGAAAATAAAACATATTATTTATATTATTCTACAACAAATAATCCGCAACAAATCAGGATATCTGAATTGTTAGGATTGAAAAAAGATTGGCAAGTTTCAGAAAATCGTCAACCAAAATTTAGCAAAGATGGAAATTCTTTGTTCATTGGTTTGATGCCGAAATTAGCAGAAAAAGACACAACTTTGATTGCTGATGATCATGCAAAAGTGGATGTTTGGAGTTACAAAGACGATTTTATTCAACCACAACAATTGAAGAATCTTGAGCGAGAGAAAAAACGTTCGTACCTATCTGTGATTGATTTATCGAATCCTGTAAAAGTGACACAATTAGCGGATTTGGATATGAATCAAGTCGAGATTTTGAACGAAGGAAATTCAAATTTTGCTTTAGGAACTTCTGATAATGCCTATCGATTAAGCTTGAATTGGGATGTAACAGGTCGTAAAGATTATTATATCATTAATACGAAAACGGGAGAGCGTGAATTATTTGCAAAAGCTTTGGCTGGAAAAGTGGAAATGTCGCCGAATGGAAAATTTGCTGTTTTTTATAATGCCGAAAATGGATTATGGTCGAGCTATAATATCGAAACAAAGGAAACAAAAGTTCTGAATAAAAAGCTGAAAGTGAAATTTTATGACGAAGAAAATGATTCACCAACTTTAGCGCAAGAATATGGAGTTGCCTATTTTACTGATAATGACGAAACGGTTTTAATCAAAGATCGATATGATATTTGGGAGTTTGATTTGGTTGGAAAACGTCGTCCAGAAAATATGACAAATGGTTTCGGTCGTAAACATAATATTACGTTTGATATCAATCAATTAAATGATGATATTAAAACAATTAATCGAGATAATTTAGTTTATTTAGGTGCTTTTAATAATCAGAATAAACAATCAGGGGTTTATCAAACAATCATTTCGAAAGCAAAAAATCCTGAAGAAGTTGTCATGTCGAATACTTGGGGAACGCAAAAAATGAAGAAAGCGTTGAATGCCAACGAATTTATTTATACAAAAGAATCGTTCCGAAATTCGCCTGATGTTTATGTTTCAACAAATTTTAAAGATGAGAAAAAGATATCTGCAATCAATCCGCAACAAAAAGATTATTTATGGGGGAATGGTGAGTTGGTAACGTGGAAAACGTATTCAGGTAAAGATGCAACAGGAGTTGTGTATAAACCAGAGAATTTTGATCCAAATAAAAAATATCCGATGATTGTTTACTTCTACGAAAAACTTTCGGATAATTTGAATCGTTATCAAGCGCCTGCGCCAACGCCTTCTCGTATTAATCACACATATTTTGTAAGTAACGATTACATTGTGTTTACACCAGATATTTCATATACAATTGGTCATCCTGGTAAATCTGCCGAAGATTATATCAATTCTGGAGTAGAAGCGTTGAAGAAAAATACGTGGGTAAATGGAAGTAAAATCGCTATACAAGGACAAAGTTGGGGAGGTTACCAAGTTGCACATTTGATCACTGCAACCAATATGTATGCTGCTGCTTGGACGGGTGCGCCTGTTGTTAATATGACTTCTGCTTATGGTGGAATTCGTTGGGGGACGGGTATGAGTCGTCAATTTCAGTACGAACAAACGCAAAGTAGAATCGGTAAAACCTTGTGGGAAGCGCCGGAATTATATATCGAAAATTCGCCTTTGTTTAATATGCCAAAAGTTACGACGCCAGTTGTAATCATGCATAACGACGAAGACGGTGCTGTTCCTTGGTATCAAGGAATTGAAATGTTTATGGCATTGCGTCGTTTACAAAAACCAGTTTGGATGTTAAATTATAACGGAGATGATCATAACTTGATAAAACGTGCGAATAAAAATGATATTCAACAACGACAAGTTCAATTTTTTGATCATTATCTGAAAGATAAATCTGCTCCGAAATGGATGACAGAAGGTGTTCCTGCAATTAATAAAGGTATTGATTGGGGATTTGATCTAGAGAAATAATTATAGTAAATATTTAAAAGCGACCAATTTGGTCGCTTTTTTTTGTCAAAAGAATTTCTTACAACACAATTATATTGTTAAATTTACATTTCATGTATAATTAACTTCTTGAAAAAGTTTTAATTTAGAGGGATAATTGCACTGAATATGAATACTAATAATCGACAAATTGTTTATATCCATGGACTAAATAGTTCGGCAAATTCAACCAAATTCAAAACTATTCTAAAAAATTATCCTTCAGCTATTTGTATTGAATGGAAAACGGAGGAGAATATTGCAACTATTTTATTTGAAGCTTACGAACATTTAAAAGGTTTGATAAATGATTTGGCAATTATAGGAAGTTCTACTGGAGGGAATTTTGGTTGGCAATTGCAACAAAAATTAAAGGAAAATGGAAAATCGAGTGAATTAATTTTGTTAAATCCTTTGGTTGATGTGTCGATGAAAGTCGAAAATAATTTTCCAGAAAATCTTTCGCAATATTTAGTGGATATGAATCGTTTCGAAAATACAACGGTTTTTCTTTCTGTACATGACGAAGTTTTGGATTTTGAAAAACTAAAAACTTTCTTTGAAATTCAACAAAATATCTTTCCACAACAAATCGAAATCATAGAAATTGATGACAATCATCGAATACGTAACTTCGAGTCATTGTTAACGTTAATTTAATTTACGCATTACAATTATTTAATTTTATTAACTGCATTTTTGCACACGAATCAAGAAATAAATAAATAAACATGAGGCAATTTTTAATATTAATACTTATTGTATTTTCAATCAGTTCGTATGCGCAAGTAAAAGATTCTACAGAATCTAAAAAGAAAACTGTACAGGATTTTAAGAATATGATGTCGCCTTATTACAGCTATGGTAACGGATTGGGAATTACTTCTCCAGATAGTCTTTATCAGGTCAATATTAGATTTCGTATGCAAAATCGCATTAGTTATAATCATAATGATGGAGAAGAAGATAATATTGATGGACAAATTCGTCGTTTAAGATTGCGTTTTGATGGATATATCGGAGATCCAAAATTTGGTTATTCGATGCAATTATCTTTTGCAGCAGGTGATGTAGGAAAAGCAGAAGAGGGTAAGAATACAAATATTATTCGTGATGCGATGATTTTCTATTACCCAAATAAACATTGGAGTTTAGGATTTGGTCAAACAAAACTTCCAGGAAATAGACAACGTGTTAATTCATCTGGAGCATTACAATTAACGGATCGATCTATCAATAATGCAGATTTTAATATCGATCGCGATTTTGGATTTCAAGTCTTATACAATAAAAGAAATCAAGAAAAATTCTCTTATATTTTGAGAGGAGCTATTTCTACTGGTGAAGGGCGAAATTGGACAAGTTTTAAGGATACTGGTTTAGCTTATACAGGAAAAGTTGAGTTGTTTCCACTTGGAGAATTTACAAAAGGTGGAAGTAATTATGAAGGTGATTTAGTTCACGAACAAACACCAAAATTGATGATTTCGGGAGCTTATAGTTACAATGATAGAGCACATAGAACAGCAGGAATGTTAGGAGATGATATTGTAGGTGGAGGAACAGCTAATATAAAATCATTGTTTTTGGATGTGATGTTAAAATATCGTGGATGGAATTTGATGTATTCTTATATGAATCGTAATTCTGATAATGTGTTATTTTATAACCCTACAGATATTTCTGATTTTAATTATATCTATAATGGAGAAGGAATGGATTTTCAAGGTTCATACACATTCCCGAAACACTGGGAGGTGATAGGACGTTATTCAACTCAAACAGTAGATAAAGAAATTTTTGAGTTTACGCCAAATACAAACCAATTCACATTAGGTTTGACAAAATATATTTGGGAACATGCGTTCAAATTACAAGCAGAGTTCACGTACGAACAACAAAAATTCTATAATTTGGAAAAGAAAAACAACTGGTACGCGCGTTTTCAGATAGAAATTGGAATTTAAGATATCTTATTGTAAATTAAATATCTTAGAATAAAATAAAGGTTTGATATTTGATAATATTTTATAAATTTGCAGTACAAATATCAACCCATGCAAGCCAATAAAAAAAGAAAAAGTTTAAACCGAAACGTAGAGTTCGGAACAAAAAAAGTACAGTTTAAAGATGTAATTATTGTCGCAATACTAATCTTTGTAATTGCCTTAACAATTTTGAAATTTATAAATTAATCATATAAAAAAACCACTTCAAACGAAGTGGTTTTTTTGTTTTATTTCTTTTTGATGGAAACTAATTTCGAATCTTCTTTGCAAATTTCTAATACAAAATCATAATCTTTCGTATTGTCTTTGCTTTTATAGTTTGCCAAATATTCTCTACAAGGAACTTGATCTTTTTTCGAGTGATCAAAATCAACTTTACTTCTTTTGAATAATTCTTTTTTCAAGAATGTAGAATCTAAATTTTCTGCTTTTAAAAATGCTTGAGCTTCTGGTGAAATAGCTAATCTTTTTGAAAAAGCTTCATCCAAAACTCTTGCATTTGGAAAGTAATTACATGAGAAAGCACGAGGTCCAAACGCCATAGCGACGAAAACTAACCCAATTCCAACTCCCATCAAATAATTCATAAATCTTTGCGTAAACGTCATATAATCAATAAATTAATGTCGTGAAATGGTAAATCAAACCAATCACATAAGTTCTTTTTTACAATTCTTCCTTTGTACAAATATACGCCATTTCTTATAGTTTTATCCGATTGTACCACATTCGCAAAACCAGATTCTTCTGAAATTTGGAATAAATACGACAAGAAATAATTGCTCAACGCTTTGGTAGAGGTGCGTGCGACGCGAGAAGTGATGTTAGAAACCGCATAATGAATTATATCATTCTTAATAATGATAGGGTGATCATGAGTTGTTAATTCAGATGTTTCGAAGCATCCTCCTTGATCAATACTTACATCAATAATCACAGCTCCAGCTTTCATATTTTGCACCATCATCTCAGTTACAACACAAGGTGTACGTGTTTCTCCGCGAAGAGCACCGATTGCTAAATCGCAACGTCGCAAAGCTTTTCCTAATTCTTTTGGATCTAATGTAGAAGTAGAAACTCGTTGTCCTATATTTTGTTGTAATCGTCTTAATCTTGTTAATGAATTATCAAAAACACGCACCGAAGCACCTAAACCTAAAGCTGTTCTTGCTGCATTTTCTGCAACCGTTCCAGCTCCAAGAATCACAACTTCTGTTGGTCGAACTCCTGTTACGCCGCCCATCAAAATTCCATTTCCTCCGTTTGTAGAAGACATCAATTCACTTGCAACCAAAATTGCCGTTGTTCCTGCAATTTCACTTAATAAACGAACGACTGGTAAATGATTTTGTTCATCACGAATAAATTCAAATCCAACAGCGTTTACACGTTTTGTAATTAATTTCTGAAAATATTCGCGTCTTAAAGTATTCGCCGGAACAGATGAAATAATTAACGCATTTGGTTTTATCCAATCAATTTCATCTAAAGTAAGTGGACCAACTTTTAGAATAATAGGTTTCTCGAAAACAGCTTGCGTATTGTAAGAAATTTGCGCACCAGCTTCCGAATATTCTTTATCCGAATAATTTGCACCTTCTCCTGCTCCAGTTTCTATCGTAACTTGGTGTCCATTATTGACCAAAATTTCGACTGCATCAGGAGAAAGACAAATTCTTTTTTCTTGATTATTTGTTTCTTTTGGAATTCCAATATCAAAGCGTTCTTTCTTGTGAGGAATCTCTAAACGCTCGGGTTGAGGAATAAGATCTTCCTGAGAAAAAGGCGTGAAAATATTTTTTCCGTCCATATAGTATTAGCTAAAATTTAAATGACGAACGCCATCTACATTTTCCAATGTAATTGTGTGGTGCTCATCTGGTATAAAGTTAGCAATTTTATTTGGCCATTCCATTAAACAATATTGATTAGAATATAAATATTCTTCAATCCCAAAATCTAAGGCTTCATCTTCATGATTTAGACGATAAAAATCGAAATGATAAACTTTTCCTTTATCTGTTTCATATTCATTTACAATCGAAAAAGTCGGACTCGAAACTTCATCATTTGTTCCCAAAGCTTTTACAAACTCTTTGATAAAAGTTGTTTTTCCAGCTCCCATTTCTCCTTCGAAAGTGATTAATTTATACTGAAGTTGATCGATTATTTTTTGAGCAACTTCTGGTAATTCGTCTAAATTATTGATGATAAATTCCATTTAATTTTTTGGTGTTAAAACAACCATTGGGATAATTATTTCCTCCAACGAAATTCCACCATGTTGGTAAGTGTTTTTGTAATAATTAACGAAATGATTGTAATTTTTTGGATACGTTAAAAATAAATTTTCTTTTGCAAAGATATACTTTGACGTAACATTAACCTTAGGTAAAAGGAATTTTTCTGGTTGCTCAACCGCCAAAACATCTTTCGGATCATATTGCAATTGTTTCCCCAATTTATAACGCAAATTTGTACTTGCTTCTTTGTCACCAATTACTTTTGTAGGTTCCTTTACGTAAATTGTTCCGTGATCGGTTGTTACAATAATTTTCATTTTTTCTTGCGCCGCTTTTTTCACAATTTCCATTAAATATGAATTCTCAAACCAATGTTTTGTGATCGAACGATACGTTTTATCATCACGAATAATTTCGCCAACAATTCTGTTGTCCGTTTTTGCATGCGAAAGAATATCGATAAAGTTGTAGACAATTACATTCAAGTTATTCTTTTTGTAATTATTAAAATCATCTGCAATTTTTTTCTCGAAATCAGAATTTAAAATTTTGAAATAATTATACGATAAATCACCCATTCCAAGACGTTTTAATTGTTCTCCTAACAATTCTCTTTCGTACATATTTTTATTTCCTTCGTCGGTATCATTCAACCAATATTCAGGATATTTTTTCTCAATTTCCAAAGGCATTAAACCCGAAAAGAACGCATTTCTCGCATATTGAGTTGCCGAAGGTAAAATACTGTAATATAAATTTTCGGCTTCTGAATTATAATAACGATTGAAAATTGGCTCAATAACTTTCCATTGATCGTAGCGTAAATTATCAACCATAATCAATAAAACATTTTTATCTTTTCCAAGATGAGGTCGAACTAATTGATTGAAAATTGTGTGCGATAAAACGGGACGATCTTCATCATTATGCAACCAATCTTCGTAATTACGTTCTATAAATTTGAAGAAAGCTGCATTTGCTTCACTTTTTTGATTTTCGATGATTTGAGAAAGTGCTGTATCTTCGATATTTTCAAGTTCAAGTTCCCAAAAAACTAATTTTTTATAAATTTCTTGCCAATCCTCATAATCGCGCGCATTCATCATATCCATTGTGATATTTCTGAATTCCTGTTGATAATTGATAACTGTTTTTTCTGAAATAATTTTAGATGCATCCAAAATCTTTTTCAAACTCAATAAAATTTGATTTGGATTAACTGGTTTAATCAAATAATCTGCTATATGTGAACCAATTGCATCTTCCATGATATGCTCTTCTTCACTTTTTGTGACCATAATAACAGGAAGGTTTGGACGCAATTCCTTAATTTTTGGTAAGGCTTCCAATCCACTCAAACCTGGCATGTTTTCGTCGATTAAAACAGCTGCAAAGTTCTCTTTTTCTATTTCTTCTAATGCATCAGTCGCATTATTTATCATTGTTGTATCGTATCCTTTTTTCTCTAAAAAAAGTTGGTGTGGTTTCAATAAATCGATTTCATCATCAATCCATAAAATTTTTATAGCCATTTGTTATATTTTTATTTTTTATATTGATTTCTACATTTTAGAATTATTCCAAATATAGCGATAACGGAAATGTTAAAATCAAAATTGTATGTTAAACAAAATTGGAGTTTTCCCAAAGTTTGCGATGATTATTTAGCATAAATAATTCCAAAAATGATTTTTATCTAAAATATTTTATAAAAACCATTCTTAATCAAAAAAGTAACGTTCAGAATGAGTAAAAATTCTTATCTTTGCCGATAAAATAGTACGTTTGAATCCATTAAACAATAATAAGTTGAAGATAGTAAATGATCCAGTTCATGGATTTATTACGATTCCAAACGAGCTTATTTATCAGATTATTCAACATCCATATTTTCAACGACTTCGTAGGATTTCGCAAACGGGTTTAACAGAATTAGTTTATCCAGGAGCGAGACATTCTCGTTTTCATCACGCTTTAGGTTGTATGCATTTGATGCAAAAAGCCTTAAATATTCTCAAAAGAAAAAACGTAGATATCACTCCAGAAGAAGAAAATGGAGCTTTAATTGCAATTTTATTACACGATTTGGGACATGGTCCTTTTTCTCATTCTCTTGAACATTCTATAATTAATGGTTCGCATCACGAAGAAATTTCGCTTCGTTTGATGGAAGAATTGAATCAAATTTTTGATAATCGATTAGCTTTAGCGATTCAGATTTTTAAAGGAAATTATCCGAAAAAATTCTTGTCTCAATTGGTTTCTAGTCAGTTGGATTGCGATCGCATGGATTATTTGAAGCGCGATAGTTTTTATACAGGAGTGGTAGAAGGAAATATCAATCCAGAACGAATTATCTCGATGATGAATGTCTCGAATGATGAGTTGGTGATAGAAGCCAAGGGAATTTCGTCGGTCGAAAAATTTTTGATGGCGCGTATGTTTATGTACATGCAAGTGTATATGCACAAGAAATCGTTTACTGCAGAGAATTTTTTGATTAGCGTTTTGAGAAGAGCAAAAGAATTGACAAAAGCGGGAGAAAATCTTTTTGCTACGTTTGCTTTTAAATACTTTTTAGAAGAAAATGAAGTAGGAAGTTTATCGAAAGAAGGTTTAGAAATTTTTACGCGTTTAGACGATTCGGATGTTTTATCAGCGATAAAAGAATGGCAGTTTCATGATGATTTAATTTTGAGTAAATTATCCAAAAATATTATTCAGCGTACATTACCAAAATCATATTTGATGGATACAAAATTATCTGAAGAAGAAATTTTGGTTGAAAAAAATAGAGTAGAAAAAGCTTTAGGAATTGATGATGCAAGTTATTTTGTAGAGCAAACAACGATAAAAATTGTTCCGTACGAAAAATCAAAAAGTCCGATAAAGGTTTTATATAAAAATGGTGAGGTAAAAGAAATTTCGAGTTCAGAAAAAAGTTTGTTAACGCAATTTTTGCAACAAGAAATTACAAAATATCATTACCACAGCGTTTAAATAGTGATTTGAAGAATTTGACAAAAAAGTTAAATAACTTAAATAATCATTTTATAAATTTAAGAATAATTATTAGTTTTGCAGACTATGAAATTTAAAGCTGCAGAGATTGCGCAATTATTGCAAGGAACCGTAACAGGTGATGCAAATGTAGAGGTTTCCACATTATCGAAGATAGAGGAAGGAAAAGAAGGTTCGATTTCGTTTTTGGCTAATCCGAAATACGAGCATTTTATCTATACAACAAACGCTTCTATTGTGATTGTGAGTAAGGATTTTGTGGCAACAGATTCTATTTCGTCTACATTGATTGTGGTTGAAGATGCATATCAAGCCTTTACAAAGCTGTTGCAGTATTACAATACGATAAAAAATAATAAAGTTGGAATAGAAGAATATACGAAAGTAAATTCTACTGCGCAACTAGGAGATAATGTATATGTTGGAAGTTTTTCTTATATTGGAGCTAATGTTTCGATTGGGAATAATGTAAAAATATATCCAAATGTAACGATTGGCGATCATGCTAAGATTGGTGATAATACCGTTTTACATTCAGGCGTACAAGTGTATGAAGAGTGTGAAATTGGTCAAAATTGTATCATTCATTCTAATGTTGTGATTGGTGCTGATGGTTTCGGTTTTGCGCCAAATCCAGATGGTTCTTTCGAAAAAATTCCTCAAATAGGAAATGTTTTGATTGAAGATAATGTCGAAATTGGAGCAGGATCAACAATAGATAGAGCAACAATGGGATCTACAATTATTCGTAAAGGAGTAAAATTAGATAACCAAATTCAAATTGCTCACAACGTTCAAATTGGAGAGAATACTGTTATTGCTTCGCAAAGTGGAGTAGCAGGATCTACAAAAATTGGACGTAATTGTATGATTGGAGGTCAAGTTGGTATCGCAGGTCATTTGACAATCGGAGATTTTGTACAAGTACAAGCTCAGAGTGGTATTAATGGTGATGTAGAAAGTAAAACGCAATTGTATGGTTCGCCAGCAATCGAAGCGTCAAGCTTTAGAAAATCGTATGTACATTTTAGAAAGTTTCCAGAAATTGTGAAACGAATCGATAAATTAGAAAAAGAGAACAAACAAAAGTAAAAGTTAATGTCTGATAAACAAAAAACTTTAGCGAATGAAGCCGTTCTAAAAGGTGTTGGCTTACATACAGGTAAATTTGTTACCTTAACATTTAGACCAGCCGAACCAGATACAGGATTTGTATTTGTTAGAACAGATTTAGAAGGTCAACCTCAAGTAGAAGCTGATGCACAGTATGTTGTGAGTACAGCCAGAGGAACAACTTTAGAGAAGAAAGGAGTTAAAGTACATACAACAGAGCACGTTTTGGCAGCTTTGGTAGGTATGGATATTGATAATTGTTACATTGAAATTGACAATGCGGAACCACCAATTATGGACGGTTCTTCTCGTTTTTTCGTTGAAGCAATAGAATCTGCTGGAATTGTAGAGCAAGATAAAGACAGAGAATATTATAGAATTAAAGAAATTGTAACGTACGTAGATCCAGAAACAGGATCAGAAATCACGGCGATTCCTGCAGATGAATACCAAGTTACAGCAATGGTAGATTTCGGAACGAAAGTTTTGGGAACTCAAAATGCAACTTTAACATCTATCAAAAACTTCAAACAAGATATCTCTCAAGCAAGAACATTTTGTTTCTTACATGAGTTAGAGCAATTGTTGGAAGCTGGTTTAGTAAAAGGTGGAGATTTAGACAATGCAATTGTTTATGTTGACAAAGAAATTACGCCAGAAACAAAAGAAAAATTATGTAAAGCGTTCAATAGAGATGATGTTTCTATTCGTCCGAATGGAATCTTGGATCACTTGACTTTACACTATCCAAATGAAGCTGCACGTCACAAATTATTAGATGTTGTGGGAGATTTGGCTTTAGTAGGTAAAAAATTGAAGGCTAAAATTATTGCAACAAAGCCTGGACATCATACCAATACAAATTTTGCAAAGAAATTAAGCAAACAAATTAAATTAGCGCAACGCAATAAAGTGCCAGAATTTGATTTGACAGCAGAACCAGTTTATGATATTAATGATATCATGAAGTTATTACCACATCGTCCACCATTCTTATTGATTGACAAGGTAATTTCTAAAAGTGCAACAGGTTTAATCGGCGTGAAAAATGTAACGATGAACGAGCCTTTCTTTGTTGGACATTTTCCTAAAGAACCTGTTATGCCAGGTGTATTGCAAATTGAAGCAATGGCACAATTAGGAGGGTTATTGATTTTAGGAGAATTAGAAAATCCTCAAGATTATTCAACTTATTTCATGAAAATTGAAAGTGCTAAATTTAAACGCAAAATTATTCCAGGTGATACATTGGTGTTTAAATTAGAGTTGGTTGAACCAATTAGAAGAGGAATTGTTCATATGCAAGGAATTGGATATGTAAACAATCAAATTGCTGTGGAAGCAGAAATGATGGCAGTTATTACAAAAGAATAATTAAAGAAATGGAAGTTATGAATCATCCGATGGCATATGTTCATCCAACTGCAATAATAGGTGAAAATGTTACAATCAGCCCTTTCTCTTCTGTTTACGAAGATGTAGAAATTGGTGATGGAACATGGATTGGTCCTAATGTAACAATTATGTCAGGAGCACGTATTGGAAAAAATTGTAAAATTTATCCAGGTACGGTAATTTCTGGTGAGCCTCAAGATTTGAAGTACGAAGGTGAAAAAACTTTAACATATATTGGTGACAATACAACAATTCGTGAATGCGTTACTGTAAACAAAGGAACTAATGCATTAGGTTATACTAAAATTGGTGACAATTGTTTGATTATGGCAACTGCACATATCGCGCACGATTGTGTTGTAGGAAATAATGTCGTAATCGTAAATGCGGTTGGTTTAGCAGGACATATAGAAGTTGGAGATTTCGCTTTTATTGGTGGTTATAGTGCAGTTCATCAATTTACAAAAATTGGAGAACATGCTTTTGTAGCTGGTGCGACACAAATTCGTAAAGATGTTCCTCCGTATGTTAAAGCTGCAAAAAATCCTGTTGCTTATGCGGGAGTTAATGCAATTGGATTGAGAAGAAAAGGTTTTACATCAGAAGAAATCTTCGAAATTCAAGGTATTTACAGAATTTTATATCAACAAAAAAATAACGTATCTCAGGCTGTAGAACAAATCTTAGAAAAATTCCCAGATTCACATTATCGTGAAGTGATCCTTGATTTTATCGATACAAGTGATCGTGGAATTATGAAAGGATATAGCTCGGGAGTTTAATAAAATAACAATAGAATAAATGGCAACAACTTCTGATATCAGAAAAGGTTTATGTATTATTTTTAATAATGATACGTATAAAATTATCGAATTTTTACACGTAAAACCAGGTAAAGGACCTGCTTTCGTTCGTACAAAATTAAAATCATTAACTAATGGAAAAGTATTAGACAATACATTTTCTGCTGGTCATAAAATTGAAGAAGTTCGTGTAGAAACACGTAACTACCAATATTTATATGAAGATGATAATGGTTTCCACTTCATGAATAATGATGATTTCTCTCAAGTTTATTTAAACAAAGATTTGATTGATAATTCACAATTTATGAAAGCTGGTGACGAAGTAAAAATCTTGTTCCGTGCTTCTGATGAAACAGCTTTAGCAGCTGAGTTACCAACTACAGTTGTAATGGAAATTACATACACAGAGCCAGGTCTTAAAGGTGACACAGCTACAAATGCTACAAAACCTGCAACGACAGAAACTGGTGCTGAAATTCGTGTTCCTTTATTCATCAACGAAGGTGATAAAGTAAAAATCAACACAGAAGATGGTTCTTACGTAGAAAGAATTAAAGAATAATTATTCTGAAATATAAATAAAGAAAGCGACCTTTTGGTCGCTTTTCTTATTTATAATTTTATTGTAACTTTTCCGCTAGAGCATGTCGTTTCTTTATCTATTTTCTTGACAAAAATTGTAGAACCTAAGAATTCATTTTTGATTGTGATAGATGATGAATCACTCCCTTTATAAACCGTTTTATTCTCTTTTGGATCGAAATTATAGATTCTATTTCCATCTTCATCCAACCATTCGAATTTATATTTCTTATCGTCAGTATTTTTTAAAGTAAGTATAATCGTTCCGTCTTTTTTATTCTGTTTGATACTAACTTTTTCAGAAAAATTAATTTTTTCTAAAACAGTAATTTGAATTGCTTTTCGTTCAGATTTTTTGTTGTTCCAATTACTTTCAACATAATAAGTCTTATTCTCAGTAATAGTTGGACTAATAATATTGCTTCCTTTTTCAAATGGTTGAGTAGAATTTAGCTCATCATACCAAAAATATTCAACTTTTGCTTCTGGATTTTTCACCGTTAGTGCCTGATGTTCATTGTAACAACTTTCTTGTTTTTCACCCCATGTCAAAACTGGTGGAGTTAAACTCTCATTATTAGGTTTTGTAATTTCCCATTGCGTTGTGTACATATGATTCGCATGATTTTCTTTTCTTACTAATTGCGTTGTATCCGTCACTTCAGCTCTTAAAATATTTTTTTCTAAGTTGAATTGACCTTTGTTTAGATGAATAGAATCTAAATTTTCTGCAATCAATTTATTATTCAAAATCCATTTTACTTTCAGGGTATTTGGAACTGGTTTTACTAAATTAAGAGTAAAAGCATTCATGTTTTCTGTGTTAACAGGAGTATCAACAGCGGGTTTTGTAGAAATAATTGGATTTGTTTTTTGATGAATTACTTCAATAAATTCTTCTTGACAAACATTACAAAAAGGCGCGATTAAATATTGCATTTTACAGAATTCGTGCGGACGAAACCATTGTGCTCTTGCATCTTTTTCGCCATATGCATAAATTCCAATTCCATTTGTTCCAATCCAATTTTTCCAAGGAACATCTTGCACATTCTGTGTTTTATTTGGACCAGGAACCGTATACAACGGACCAGACCAATATTCGTCAGACAACTTAGCAAACGAATGTCCAATTTCGTGAACAGCAATATCATTACTTTTAAAATTAACTGTTGTCGTCGCAAATTCTCCTCCAGAACCACCATAAAAAGGAGAATTAACAAGAATTACAACTTGACTATAATTAGGGATGTTATCTTTCAGAACTTGTAATACTTTTTCATTTTTCGTTGGCACAACTAAACGATGAATTCCCGAAATATCAAAACTACTTCCGAAAATTGTATTTGGATTAGTTTTCGGAACTTCATATTTCTTTACAAATTTATTATAGCGTTCAGGTAATTGATCCCAATCCACTTTTTCTGTAGGACATTCTTTGGTAGAATACGGATGAATTGCACCAGATTCCTCAGAAATACTATTTACAACAAACACATTAAAGTAATTGGTATATTGACTTAATGGCTCCGTTTTGAAAAAATAATCTGTAAACCTTTTCGCATCTTCTTTGTAATATTTTAACTCATCTTTTGTATAACCATCAGCCAAAACAACAAGGTTGATAATGTTTTTATCACTTCCTTGATATTGCAAGGTGTCAATGTCAAATTTTTGTGCAGATAGAAATGAAGCTGTAAATAAAGTGGTGGCTAGAACGAATAATTTTACTCTCATAGTTGTGTTTTGAAAAAATAATACGCAATATAGTAAGATGGATTTTTTTAATGAAATTTTGCTTTTAAATATTTATTATAGGATCGAAGTTCTTAAATCATTATAAAACTGAAGAATATATTGTATTTTTAAGACAAGAAATAATCTTGAATCAACTATGAAAATCAAAACCAAAAAGTTTCTGAAAAAATCTTTTTATACTTTACTTATTTTAGGAGTTTTAAGTCTTTTGTTCACTGCTTTTGCGAATTATAAAATAGAAAATTCTACGGAAGAATTTGTCTCAGATAAATTAGAAATTTTACCTAAAACTAAAGTTGCGGTTGTATTGGGAACTGCGCCAAATTTGGTGAGTGGTTATCAAAATTATTATTTTACATATCGTATAGAAGCAGCGACAAAATTGTATCAATCAGGAAAAGTGACGCATTTTATTTTGAGTGGAGATCATGGTCGGAAAAATTACAATGAACCTGAAGCGATGAAACAAGCGTTGATAAAAAATGGAATTCCAGAAAATGTGATTTATTTGGATTATGCAGGTTTTAGAACTTTAGATTCGATGATACGTGCAAAAGAAATTTTTGGTCAGAAAGAATTTATTGTAGTTTCGCAAGAATTCCACAATCAACGAGCGGTTTACATTGCACGTCAAAACGGAATTAATGCATATGGTTACAATGCAAAAGATGTCAACAAACATGCTGGATTAAAAACAAATATTCGCGAATATTTTGCTCGAACGAAAGTTTTCATTGATAGCTTTTTTGGTATTCAACCAAAATTTTTAGGAGAGAAAATTGAGATAATATGAGAAGATTTTTGATTATATTTTCTGTAATATTTTACTCAAGTTTATTTGCTCAAGAGTTGATAGATACTGATGGAGATGGAATTCCTGATGTTGAAGATCATTGCCCAACTGTAAAAGGTCCAAAAGAAAATAATGGATGTCAGTGGCAAGAAATCATTTGTAAATTTCCTTTATCATTAGTTTTTAATTTTGAACAAATACATTTAGAAAGTCTTCATTTAAAGATGTTAGATGAAATAATAAAATTGAGTAAAACGAATAAAATTGATAAATTAGTTATTATTAGTACTCAAAGGAAAAATAGTAAAAAAGGTTTATCAGAAAATAGAGCTATTGAAGTCAAGAAATATTTAAAGGAAAATTATTTTAATACAAATAAGTATGAGATAGTTTTGAAAGAAGAAAATGAAGATAAAATATCTTTTAAAGTCGAAGAGAAACCAAACTAATGATTTCTCTTCTAATATTTTTATTTCAAACTACTAAAATATCCTCTTAAAATAGCATCGTTAGCTGAATTTCGTGTATCAATTTCCAAAATCTTCGGACGATCACTTTCTGCATAAAAATCGTTGAACGAATTTTCTAAATCAGTTAAATTCGAAACAACATTGTATTCAAAATCATACATTTTAGCCAAATGTTCGGCAGTGAAATGGTGTTTTGTTTCAAAATAATCTTCAACAACATCGGTTTCAGAAGGACCAGGAATAAATTTGAAAATATTTCCGCCTCCATTATTAATCAAAATAATTCTGAAATTATTTGGCATATTGACATTCCACAACGCATTCGAATCATAGAAAAATGAAATATCGCCCGTAATCATCACCGTATTTTGACCAGAAGCGATGCAAGCGCCAATTGCTGTCGACGTAGAACCATCAATTCCACTTGTTCCGCGATTACAGAAAACAGGATTCGAATTGTTATGATCGAACAATAATCCGTAACGAATAACTGTCGAATTTCCGTACTGAATTTGCCAATTTTTAGGATAGTTTCTGATAATAGAATCAAATGCTTTCAAATCACAAAACGGAATCATATTGATGTAATTTTTGTGTTTGATATTATTCGCTTCTCGTATCGAATTCCATGTAGTGTAATATTCAGATTCTTTTGGGTTGACAAACGGAACAAATTGCTCTAAAAACAATTCAGGTTTCGTCTCAATTTTATCTGTTAACGCTTGGAAAGTGTCTGGTTGCCAATATTCATCTAAATGCCAATGTTGTGTTGGTTTTTGATCACGTAAGAATTTTTTAATTTTTTTCGAAACGACATTTTGCCCAATTGTCAATAAAATATCAGGTTTCAACGCTTCTAATTCTTCTTCCGAATAAGGGAAAATAACTTGATCTATTTTATTGAAAAATCGTTCATCATGAATATTTGACGTAACTTCTGTCAAAACAACAACCGAATCATCTTGGGCTAATTGTTTTACAAAATGATCAAATTCGGCATTAGGATGATGTAATCCCACCAAAATCATTTTACGAGTCGAAGCATTCCAACGTTTCATCAAATCAATCACATCAATTTCTGGATAATCTTTTGCAGGAATTGTAATTGTATCAATTTCAATATCTGGCGTTGTTACAGATTCGTACAAAGGTTCAGAAAAAGGCATATTGATATGAATTGGCGCAGATTTATGCATACAATCAATCAATGCATATTTCGTCAACAACATATTTCGTGTTAAATCATCCGTTTCTTCACTTTCGGAAAGCTGAACATTATGAACAGAATGTTGCTCGAATAAATTATTTTGACGAATAGTTTGTCCATCAAAATTATCAACTAAATGTTCGGGACGATCGGCAGAAAGTACGATTACAGGAACATTTTGAAAAAAGGCTTCCGTAATTGCAGGGTAATAATTTGCCGTTGCCGAACCAGAAGTACAACAAACCACAACAGGTTTCTGAATTTGCTGAGCCATTCCCAAAGCGACAAATCCAGCCGAACGTTCGTCTATTACACTATAAGTTTTGAAACGTTTGTCATTCGCAAATTGCATTGTTAATGCTCCGTTTCGAGATCCTGGCGATAATACGATATGATCAATTCCGAAAGCCAAAAAGGTTTCGGCAATCAATTGAACATTTAATTTATTTGATATTTTTCTCAACGTAGTTGTCTTAAATTATAAAAGGTTTTGATTAGCAAATTTACTAAACAAAACCTTTCAAAAAGTATGATATTTTTAAGAATTAAGTATGTAAACCTCCATCTACACTCAAAACTTGTCCTGTTACATAACTTGATAAATCTGAAGCTAAGAATAAACATGCATTTGCAACGTCTTCTGGTTGTCCTCCACGTTTTAATGGAATTCCATTGCGCCATTCTTCAACCACTTTTTGATCTAAAACTTCTGTCATTTCAGTTTCGATAAAACCTGGTGCAATTGCATTACAACGAATGTTACGAGAACCTAATTCTAACGCAACAGATTTAGAGAAACCAATTAAACCAGCTTTAGATGCAGCATAATTTGCTTGTCCAGCATTTCCTTTGATTCCAACAATAGATGACATGTTCACGATAGATCCAGAACGTTGTTTCATCATTGGTTTGATCACTGCTTTTGTTAAGTTGAAAGCCGAATTTAAGTTTGTTTGAATTACTTTTTCGAAATCTTCTGCAGACATTCTCATCAACAAATTATCTTTTGTAATTCCAGCATTATTAATTACAATATCAACTTGACCAAACTCAGCAATTACATCTTCCACTAATTTTTGAGCAGCTTCGTAATCAGAAGCATCAGATTGATATCCTTTTACTTTACCGAATTGTCCCAATTCTTCTTCCAAAGCTTTTGCTTTTTCTACAGAAGAAGCATAAGTAAAGGCAACGTTAGCGCCATTTTTAACAAAAACTTCAGCAATACTTTTTCCAATACCGCGAGTTGCGCCTGTAACGATTGCTGTTTTACCTTGCAATAAATTCATGTTTATAGGTATTATATATTGCTTCAAAAATACGATTTTTTACGAGAGTTAAAAATGTTAAAATTTACTTTATCAATTTTCTTTAACATTTTATGGTATTATAATTGAAAATATTGATTGTTATAACCAAATTAAAAATATAAAAACATGAAGAATCTATTGAAATTTTTAGCGGTAACATTTTTTGCCTTATTTGTATTTACGGCTTGTAGCGATGATGATGATCCAGCAAACAATGATTTCTTTGCAGGAACTTATAAAGGAAAAATAAGTTATGTTGATGGAAATAATACTCTTTCTGCTGATAATGGAAGTGTATTTGTAACTAAAATTGCAAGTGGAACAAAGTATAATTTTGCTTTTTCGAATAAAATCCCAGATTTGAATGGAGTTGAATTTGAGAAAAAAGGTGATAATATGTTAGTTAGTATTGGATCTAATGAAAATTCATACATTAGAATTGATAGTAAAAAACTAACAATTTTATACACCAAAGATGGTAAAACTTGGACTGCAAATACTACAAGATAATTGGTGTGAAGCAATAAAAAGTAGAATTTTTTGTTGAATGTAGTTAAATATATAAACTGATGTTTATGAAAACGAGTTTATTTTTGATGACTATTTTGATGATTTTATTTTCTTGTAATAATGAAGATGATAGCCAGAATACTATTTACAAAGAAAAATATGAAAGACGTTTTATTATTTTTCAAGATTCTTTAGGAAATAATATTGTAGATAGTGGAGTGGTTAAAGTTTTTCAATCTAAGAATTTATATAGATTTGATTTTATCACAACTCAAAAAATTGATCCGATAGAAAATATTCAAATGGAAATGACTGGAAGCAATTCGTTACGAAATGTAGGTTGGACGCCAACAAAATTGATTATGCTTTCCAGAGATAGTATCAATATTTTTTATAAAGATGGAAAACGATATTGGTTAGTCAATTCGATTAGTAAAAATTAAACATAAAAAAATCCACTCAATATTGAGTGGATTTTTTAAGTATGATTTAAAATTTCAGATTATAATCCGAAAGCTGTTTTAATTTGATCTACGAAGTCTAATTTTTCCCAAGTGAATAATTCAACTTCAACTTCAACAACATCTTGTCCATTAGCAGATTCAAAACGTTTTGAAACTGTTTTTGGTTCTCTACCTAAGTGTCCGTAAGATGCAGTTTCTTTGTAAATAGGGTTTCTTAATTTTAATCTTTGTTCGATAGCGAAAGGCTTCATGTCAAAGATTTCAGAAACTTTTGTAGAAATTTCTCCTTCAGTTAATTCAACTTTTTGAGTTCCGAATGTATTTACTAATAAAGAAACTGGAGCAGCAACACCAATTGCATAAGAAACTTGTACCAAAACTTCGTCTGCAACACCAGCTGCAACTAAGTTTTTAGCAATATGACGTGCAGCATAAGCAGCAGAACGGTCAACTTTTGATGGATCTTTTCCTGAGAACGCACCACCACCGTGAGCACCTTTACCACCGTAAGTATCTACAATAATTTTACGACCAGTTAAACCTGTATCTCCGTGAGGTCCTCCAATAACGAATTTTCCTGTAGGATTGATATGATAAGTAATACTATCTGTAAATAAATCGCGTAAATGAACAGGTAATTGCGCTTTTACACGTGGAATTAAAATACTTACTAAGTCATTTGTAATTTTATCTCTCATTGCTTCTTCGTTTGCGAAGTCATCATGTTGAGTAGAAATTACAATAGTATCGATACGAACAGGTTTGTTGTCATTATCATATTCAATTGTTACTTGAGATTTAGCATCAGGACGTAAATATGGTAACAAATCTTTTTCGTATTTACGGATATGCGCTAATTCTTTCAATAATCTGTGCGATAAATCTAACGCCAAAGGCATATAGTTTTCAGTTTCGCTTGTAGCATAACCAAACATCATTCCTTGGTCACCAGCACCTTGCTCTTCGTCAGATTGTCTGTCTACACCTTGGTTAATATCTGGAGATTGTTCGTGAATTGCAGATAAAATTCCACAAGAATTTGCATCGAACATATATTCACTTTTCGTGTAACCAATTTCAGCAATTGTTTCTCTTGCTACACGTTGTAAATCAATGTAAGAATTAGATTTTACTTCACCTGCTAAAACAACTTGTCCAGTCGTTACTAAAGTTTCACAAGCTACTTTACTTTTTGCATCAAATGCTAAAAAGTGGTCAAGAATTGAATCAGAAATTTGATCGGCAATTTTATCTGGATGCCCCTCAGAAACTGATTCTGACGTAAATAAATATGACATTTCTATACTTTTTTTTAAAATGATAGAGGGAAGGAGAAAACTGAAGTCCTGTTTTAGCAATTGTTTTATGAGGTTGCAATCAGTCAAATCTTTCCTCTCGATTTTTCGAGCTCAAATATACAATGAATAATATGAATAAAGAAAGATATTTAACATTTATTAGTATATAAAAATTATAGAGTTTAATTTTTTATCTTTTTTTAGAATAGAACAAAAACGGTGTGTTTTAATAAATTATAAATATATTTTCTGTAAATGATTATTTTTTTTAATCTATATAGATAATTATTCAAAATAATGTTGTTACTTTAGAAAAAAATTAATTGAAATGAAATTTGACACTCTCGATCAACAACTACTAATGTACCTACAAGAAAACAGTAAAATTACCTACAAAGAATTATCTGATAAGTTAAATTTATCGTCAACCGCAATTCACGAAAGAATCAAGAAATTAGAAAAATCTGGAATTATTTCTAAATATGTTGCGCTTGTAAACAGAAGATTAATTAACAGAGAACTTTTGGTATTTAGTCATATTAAGTTACAACAACATTCTGCTGATAACATCAAGATTTTCGAAAACGAAATTGTGAATTTAAAAGAAGTTCAGGCGAGTTATCATGTAAGTGGTGATTACGATTACATTATCAAAATGTCTTTCGAAAATATGGACGAATACAGAGATTTTATGGTAAATAAACTAACAACAATAAAGGTAATTGGTAGTACTCACAGTACTTTTGTGATTGGTGATGTAAAAGATGATACCGCTTTCCAATTGGTATAAAAATAGTAGAAAGGTTCTGATAAATTAGAACCTTTTTTTGATTGAATAAATAAAAATAGAGAAGACATGAGCAAGGAAGTAGCAGTTTTAGGAGCTGGTTGTTTTTGGTGTGTGGAAGGAATTTTTAATTCGATAAATGGAGTAGAACAAGCTATCTCTGGATTTGCTGGAGGAAATGTAGAAAATCCTACTTATCGTCAGGTTTGTGATACAGATACAAATCATGCAGAAGTTGTTGAAGTTACTTTTGACAATGAAGTGATTTCGTACAAAGAATTATTAGAAATTTTTTGGAATATACATAATCCAACACAGTTAAATAGACAAGGGAACGATGTTGGTACACAATATCGTTCGAGTATTTTTTACACGTCAGAAGAACAAAAAAAGCAAGCAGAAGAATCGTTAAAAGAGTTTGATAACGGAACTTTGTATGAAGATAAATTCGTTACAACAATAGAGCCTTTAGATAAATTTTGGCCAGCGGAAGATTATCATCAAGGTTATTACAATGAAAATCCGGATCAGCCATATTGTTCGGCAGTTGTTGGACCAAAAATTGCAAAATTCAAATCTAAATTCAAACAGATTTTAAAATAAGAAAAGCGACCAATAGGTCGCTTTCATTTTATTTTCCTTTTTTGCGTGCTTTCGCTTTTTGTTTTTGCTGACCACGGTTTTTAGGTTTAGATTTAGGTGGTTTACGTTTCGTAGGACCTCCTAAATTCACCTTTTTATTTTTATCTTTTTTCTCGTGAAATGCTGCACCACGTTCTTCAATTTTTACAGTTGTAAGCTGTTTCATTTTTACAACATCTTTCTCGAATTCACGTTTTACAGGATTGATTTTTACTTCCTCTTCAGGGAAAGGAATCTCGTCAATCTCTTTATCCATCAAGGCTTCAATATCATCTAAACGCTCAATTTCTTTTTCAGAAAAATAAGAAATCGCTTCACCTTTTTTATCCGCACGTCCTGTACGTCCAATTCGGTGAATATATTGTTCTGGAACATCTGGAATCTCGAAATTGATTACATGTGTAACATCTGGAATATCCAAACCACGAGCCATAATATCTGTCGTAATAATTCCTCGGTATTCATCTCTAGTAAAGGCTTCCATTGTTCTCAAACGATAATTTTGAGATTTATTAGAATGAATTACACCAAATTCATCTGGATAAATTTCATCTAAATGATTGAAGATTAAATCAGCATGTTTTTTATTGTTGGCGAAAATTAAAACTTTCTCAAATTTCGCTTTATCATCTAATTGATGAACAATTAAATTCAATTTTGTATTGAAATTCTCAACTGGAATAGCCGATTGAGAAATTTTTTCTAAAGGAGTTCCCGAACGAGCCAACGAAATTTCAATAGGATTTTTGAAATATTCGTGCAACATATCATCAACCTGATCTGTCATCGTTGCAGAAAATAAAATGTTTTGACGTTTATCGCTCATCATTGTAAATAAATGAATCAGTTGCGGACGAAAACCTAAACTCAACATTTCGTCAAATTCGTCAACTACTAATTTTTTCATTTCTTTGAATGATAACACATTGTCAATCGCCAAATCTAAGACGCGACCTGGCGTTCCAACCAAAATATCAACGCCTTCATACACCAATAATTTTTGTGTATTGATGTTTACACCACCATAAATTCCTAAAACACGAACATTGATAAATTCTGTTAATTGCTCTAAAATATCGGTAACCTGAACAACTAATTCGCGTGTCGGAACCAAAATAACAATCTTTGGTTGATTCGTTTTAGAGTATTGATAAGTATTCAACAAGGGTAATAAGTAAGCCATTGTTTTACCTGTACCTGTTTGGGCAATTCCCATTATATCTCGTCCAGAAAGAATCGGTTTGAATGATTTTTCTTGAATTGGAGTTGGGGTTGTGATATTCAACTTTTCTAAAGCCGAACTCAATTGTTTTGTTAATTCGAAATCCGCGAATGTAGCTTTCATTTTGCAAAGATAAGTTTTCTTGATGACTTCTTAAAAACTCAATGTGCAATCCGTTCAAATTCGTTGAAACTTCGTACTTTTGCATTTCGATTAAGTAAAAAGGAATAAAATGAGTTTAAAACAATACATCACACAGAATGTTTTAGAAGCGATTCAAAACGTTTATCAAATTAACCCTGAATCTGTTGAAATTCAGTTTACAAGGAAAGAGTTTGAAGGTGATTATACATTGGTTGTTTTCCCATTAATCAGAACTTTGAAAGGTAAACCAGAAGAAATCGGTACTAAAATCGGTGAAAATTTGGTTGAAAATAATAAAATTACAGCGTTTAATGTTGTAAAAGGTTTCTTGAATATGAGTTTAAGCTCAGTAGAATTTTTAGAAAATTTTACTCAAAATGCTCAAAATTCAACTTTTGGAATTACGAAAGTTGATGAAAATTCGAAAACAGTAATGGTAGAATATTCATCGCCAAATACGAACAAACCTTTGCATTTAGGACATGTTCGTAATAATTTGTTAGGATTTTCAGTTTCTCAAATCATTGAAGCAGCAGGAAATAATGTGATTAAAACACAAATTATTAACGATCGTGGGATTCACATTTGTAAATCTATGATTGCTTGGGAAAAATTTGGAAATGGTGAAACACCAGAATCTGCAAATATGAAAGGCGACCATTTGGTTGGAAAATATTATGTGGAATTTGACAAACATTATCGTCAAGAAATCAAAGAATTAGAAGCGCAAGGAAAAACGGAAGACGAAGCGAAAAAAGAAGCTCCAATTTTCTTAGAAGCACAAGAAATGCTGCGTCAATGGGAAGCACATGAACCAAAAGTTATTGAGCTTTGGCAAAAAATGAACGGTTGGGTGTATGATGGTTTCGCTAAAACGTACAAACGTCTTGGTGTTGCTTTTGACGAATATTTATACGAATCGAATACCTACATTTTAGGAAAAGATATTGTTGAAGATGGTTTAAACAAAGGTGTTTTCTACAAAAGAGAAGATGGTTCTGTTTGGATTGATTTGACTGCAGAAGGTTTGGACGAAAAATTAGTTTTACGTTCGGACGGAACTTCAGTTTATATTACGCAAGATTTGGGAACTGCTGTAGAGCGTTTCAAAAATAATCCAACGTTAGAAGAATTAACGTATGTTGTAGGAAATGAGCAAGATTATCACTTCAAAGTTTTATTCTTAATCTTGAAAAAATTAGGTTATTCTTGGGCTGATGCTTTACATCACTTATCTTACGGAATGGTTGATTTACCAAACGGAAAAATGAAATCGCGTGAAGGAACTGTTGTTGATGCAGATGATTTGATGCAAGAAGTTTACAATACAGCAAAAGAGATTTCTGAAGAATTAGGGAAATTAGACGGAATGTCTGATGATGAAAAAGCTGAGTTGTACGAAATAATTGCGATGGGTGCTTTGAAATATTACATTTTGAAAGTAGATCCTAAGAAACGTATTTTATTCGATCCGAAAGAATCTGTCGATTTTAATGGAAATACAGGACCTTTTATTCAATATACTTTTGCGCGTATTCAGTCATTATTGAGAAAAGAATCACCAAAAGAATTTGATGCAAATGCATTAGAATTGAATGATGCTGAAAAAGAAATTATTCGCGCATTATACGATTTCGAAGATACAATTGATAAAGCTGCAATAGAAATGAGCCCTGCTTTGATTGCGAATTATGTGTATGAATTAGTGAAATTATTTAATTCATTCTACCAAAACAATCCAATCTTAAAAAATGAAGATGAAAATGTGAAAAACTTCCGTTTATATCTTTCTCAATGGGTTGCAAATACAATTCAGAATTCGTTACGTTTATTAGGAATTGGTGTTCCAGAAAGAATGTAATCGACTTATAAAATAAATAAAATGCCTCATCAATTTGGTGAGGTATTTTTTTAACTTTACAATATGAAAATAGGAGATTTACTGAAACAAAAAGATCCTCACGATAAATTTAATTTGAAACGATTTCACGATGCGCAAAGTTTTGTATACGATGAAATCTTGATGGAAGTTCATGTAGGAAAAAAGCAAACAAATTGGATTGTTTTTATGTTTCCTCAATTAGTTGGATTAGGTTCGAGTGATTCGTCATTAGAATTTTCGATTTCTTCAAAAGAAGAGGCGAGAGCTTTTGTGAAAGATGAAGAACTTTGGGGAAATTATTTAGAAGTTTTATCTGTATTATTAATGCAACATAAAGGCGTAATTCCGCAATTAATTTTCGGAAAAAATGATGCAATGAAACTGAAATCAAGTTTGACATTATTCAACTTCATAGTTCCGAAAGAAAAAATTATCAAAGATGTTTTGAAGTTTTTTTATGCAGATCAAGTCGATAAAAAAACATTAAGTATATTGAAACAAATGAATAAATAAAAAAATCTCGAGCATTTGCTCGAGATTTTTTATTTAGACACTGTCCAAAATTTTG